>NZ_DAITON010000057.1:0-14471 GCF_036834105.1 Anoxybacillus sp.
CTTCATGAGATGCTCCGTTTTCGTGCGCACGATGCGCCGTTTTTCCCAATACTGTCGCTCAAACGGTTCATCGCTTCGATAATGAGCCCCTCGACTTTCTCTCCTTTGTAGAGCGGAAGTTGTCATAAGCCAACCGACGATCAACATATTTACGATCGTTCGCTCCTCATCATCGTACGGCGGCGCACAATGGATTAGATCAAAAAGCGAATATTGTTCAAACCATTGTTTTGCTTCTAACAGTTGATCATAATTGCGCACAATGCCAACGCATTCGGTCATCGTTTGCTGAATTTGCTCTTTCGTCGGTAGCGGGACACGTACGTTTTTTCCATCATTTTCATACTCACTTATTGCGGGAAGCTGCTCCTTTTTTTTCAAGATACAATGTGCTGCTCTCCGGCTGAAAACGAGCGCTTCAAGCAACGAATTGCTCGCTAAACGGTTTGCACCATGCACACCTGTACATGCCGCTTCTCCAACAGCATATAACCCCGGCAACGTTGTTTCACCGTCAACATTCACAACGATGCCGCCCATTAAAAAGTGAGCACCTGGCACAACAGGAATGAGACCGCTTCGCCAGTTTATTTGATAGCGCTCACAAAGGGAAGTGATCGTCGGAAAACGAGATGAAAAATGCGGAATCGCTGAAATATCTAAAAAAACGAGATGGCCATTTTTCATTTCACGATCGATCGCTCGCGATACGATGTCACGTGGCGCTAAATCTTTTTGTGGGTGCACCCCATCCATGACGTGTCGACCATCGTCTGTCACTAACGTCGCTCCTTCACCGCGTACCGCTTCGGAAATGAGACCGACTGCCTTTCCATCTACATAAAGCATCGTCGGATGAAATTGTACAAATTCCATATCAGCCACGGCAGCGCCGGCCCGATACGCCATGGCAATTCCATCGCCTGTAGCCGTTTCCACATTCGACGTAAACGTATATAACTGTCCAATGCCGCCCGTTGCAACGATTGTCGCTTCGGCTACATACAGGCCGTTTTTTGTTCGCACGCCAACACAACGTCCGTCGTTTACGAGCAAATCAATGACCGGATCGTTTTCAATAAATAAAACACGACTCGAAAGCTTCTCAAATAAAAATGCCACCATATTTTTTCCAGTCGCATCACCCCCGGCATGTAAAATGCGTCTCATGCGATGCGCGCCTTCACGCCCAAAAAGCAGTTCCCCACGCTCATCAACATCAAATGAAAAGCCGAGATGCATAAACTGTTCAATCGCCTCTCGTCCTTCTTGAACTAAAATGAGTACTGCTTCATCATCGTTATGTTCACATCCCGCTGTAATCGTATCTTCATAATGAGATAACCAATGATCCGCAGGGTGAATGGCCGCAGCCACCCCCCCTTGAGCAAGCCAAGAGTTACTTACCTCTTTATTAGACTTCGTGAAAATAATCACATTTTCATGCTCACATAAATGGTAGGCAACCATTAGCGCTGCGAGGCCGCTACCAACAATAATCACATCTGCTTTATGCATGATGCTCCTCCATTTCATACTGTCTTGACACCTATATTGACATATATTTAAACTGATGACAAGACTTTTGTTTTGGGAAGTGGTGAATGCGATGATTTATCTCGATTACGCTGCAACAACGCCAATGAGTGAAGAAGCTTTAGCAGTTTATGTAGAAAGTGCCAAAACATATTTCGGAAATGCAAGTAGTTTACATGACGTCGGAACAGCTGCTAACGAGCTGCTTACCATTTGCCGACAGCAAATAGCTCAGCTCATTGGCGGTGAGGAGAAAGGAATATACTTTACAAGCGGGGGAACAGAAGCGAACGTCCTCGCCATTCGTTCGCTCGCTTATGCTCAGCGCCATAAAGGAAAACATATTGTGACATCAAGCGTCGAACACGCCTCCGTTCATGCGGTGTGTGCCCAGCTTGAACAAGAAGGCTTTTCTATTACGTATGTCCCTGTCGATCGTTACGGGCAAGTTGATGTCCAAGCGTTAGAACAAGCGTTGACGGACGACACCATTCTCGTTTCTATTCAACATGCGAATTCTGAAATTGGTACGATTCAACCATTAAAACAAATTGGCGAATTATTAAAGAAAAAACAAATTGTCTTTCATAGCGATTGTGTACAAACTTTTGGTAAAATACCGATAGATGTGAAACAGCTACACGTTGACAGCATATCGATCGCTAGCCATAAAATTTATGGTCCGAAAGGGGTCGGGGCTGTTTACATCCATCCGCGCGTTCCCTGGCATATGTGGCTACCGAACACGACGCATGAAGGCGGATTTCGACCTGGGACGGTAAACGTACCTGGCATCGCTTCGTTTACAACAGCTGCAATGGAGGCGGAAAAAAAGAGGGAAATCATTCAACAAAAAATGAACGAATTGCGCCGTTATTTTGTTGAACAAATAAATGAAAAGCAGTTGCCCATTACCGTGTTCGAACATCCAACGAACCAACTGCCACAAATCATCGGCTGTCTCGTTCACGGCTTTGAGGGACAATATGTTATGTTACACTGCAATCGCCACGGCATTGCTATTTCTACCGGAAGCGCATGCCAAGTCGGAAAGCAAGCGCCGTCTAAAACGATGATCGCAATCGGTAAGGAAGCGGATGAAGCGAAACAGTTTGTTCGCCTTTCGTTTGGTGTGCATACAACAAAAAAAGAGATTGAAACGGTTGTTTCTGTGCTTGAACAGCTTCAAAAGGAAAGGATGTTACGATGAAAAAAGAGAGAAAAATACTAGGGGAAGAACGACGAGCACTTATTTTACAGTGGTTGAAAGAAACAAAACGACCGATGACAGGAACAGAATTGGCAAATAAAACAAATGTGAGCCGCCAAGTCATTGTTCAAGATATTTCGCTGTTAAAAGCAAAAAACGAACCGATTATCGCAACAAGCCAAGGATACTTATATTTGTCTCCCTCTTCTGCCCATACGTATACGCGCATCATCGCTTGTTGTCACACACCAGAACAAACGAAAGATGAACTATATACGATCGTCGACCATGGTGTCACCGTAAAAGACGTAAAAATTGAGCATCCTGTATACGGAGACTTAACAGCGTCCATTATGGTTAGCAATCGGTTAGAAGTCGACGAATTTATTCAAAAGATTAATGAGACGAAATCCGCCTACTTATCCCAACTGACAGATGGAGTTCATTTGCATACGCTTGAAGCGGATTGTGCGCAAAAACTAGATGAAGCATGTGCAGCGCTCAAACAAGCAGGATTTTTAATCGAATAAAAAAACATCCCTTACACGAGGGATGTTTTTTTCACCATATAATACGGGTAACTTCCTAACACTTGCACCGTACACCCGAGCGCTTCGAGTTCTGCAATAGCTCCCGGAATTAAAACATCGTCCATTTTTTGATCAATGTCAATAATGAAGAAATAGTTCCCTAATCCTGTTTTTGCAGGACGAGATTCGATTTTCGTCAAATTTAGTTTCCGCCATGCAAACGCTGATAACACTTGATGAAGCGCTCCAGCTTGATCTTTCGGCAACATGACCATTAATGTCGTTTTAAACCCGTCCTCTTTCTCTTTCACAGGCAATGTGCAACGATCACGATGTAAAACGATAAAGCGTGTATGATTGTAGTCATAATCATGAATGTTTTCTTTCGCAATCGTTAACCCGTACTGCTTTGCCGCGAGACGATTGCCAATCGCTGCAATTTTTTCTTCTGGTCGTTCGCTGACATATTTCGCTGCTGCACTTGTTGATGTGACGTATTCATACGTAGCATGTTTTAAATAACGATGTAAAAACTTATGACATTGAGCAATGGCGTGGGAATGGGAATAAATGCGTTCAACTTGCGCCCAATGTTCTAGTTGAGCGGGGTGGACGAGCAAATGTTGCTCAATCGGTGCAATAATTTCCCCAACAATCGGCAAATTGCATTCATGAATTAAATAGTCAATTGTTAAATTGACAGAACCTTCAAGTGCGTTTTCAAGCGGCACGACAGCAAACGGTACGTCACCGTCACGCACCGCATCCATACATTGTGGAATCGTATGATATGGAACGCTCTCCATATGGGGAAACACTGCTTCAACAGCTGCGTGCGTAAACGTCCCCATTGGCCCTAAATATCCGATTTTCACCGTTTCTCTCCTCTCTACGCCCCTGAACCGAGAATCTCGACTTTTTCAACAAAAGGCAACTGTTTTAGTTGGGAAAGTAATTCATCAATCGTCATCGTCATCTCGCTCGTGCTAATCGATAACGTCACGTTCGCACGCCCTTGAAGCGGAATCGTCTGGTGAATCGTAAGAACGTTGCAATTTGCTCCAGCGACGACGCTTAATAGCTTCGAAAGGGTGCCTGAGCGGTCTTCCAAATGGAAAAAAAGCGTGATGATTTTTTCGCGCACCATCGTATGAAACGGGAATACCGCGTCACGATATTTGTAAAACACGCTTCGGCTGACGTCAACGAGCTGTACAGCATCAGCGACAGAATCTACTTTTTTACGTTCAATTAATTCTTTTGCGGCCAGCACTTTTTTCATTGCTTCCGGCAATACGTCCTCACGCACTAAATAAAACTTTTTGTCCACCGCACAAGCGCCCCCTTTCGCATTAATCGACAAACTCAAATTCGTAATTTAACAACTTCACAATGTCACCGTCTTTTGCTCCGCGCGCACGCAACGCGTCATCGACTCCGAGCGAGCGCAATTGCCGCGCGAATCGACGTACTGATTCTTCCCTTGAAAAATCGGTCATTTTAAATAGCTTTTCAATTTTTTCACCTGATAAAATAAACGTTCCATCATCATCACGCGTAATATGAAACGGCGCTTCTTCCTTTTCAAGCTTATAAACGACACGATGAACCGCTTCTTCCTCTTGCGGATAGAGTGGAAATTCCGGCGTCGTTTCAAGCAAATCAGCGATCGCGAATAACAGTTCGCGCACCCCTTGGCGTGTGACTGCTGAAATAGGGAAAATCGGAACGTCTTCGTTTAGTTTTTCTTTAAACTGGCGCAAATGTTCCTCAGCATTCGGCATATCCATTTTGTTCGCAACAATAATTTGCGGTCGCTCCGTTAATCGTAAATTATACTGCTTTAGCTCTTCGTTAATAACTAAATAGTCTTCATACGGATCGCGCCCTTCCATCGCGGCCATGTCAATGACGTGAACGATGACGCGCGTCCGCTCAATATGGCGCAAAAATTGATGCCCGAGCCCGACACCTTGATGCGCCCCTTCAATAAGACCTGGCAAATCAGCCATGACAAAACTGCGTCCATCTTCTGTTTGTACAACGCCTAAATTCGGAACGATTGTCGTAAAATGATAATCGGCAATTTTCGGCTTCGCAGCTGAAACGACAGATAACAATGTCGATTTACCAACGCTCGGGAACCCGACAAGCCCTACATCAGCAAGCAATTTTAATTCAAGCGTCACGTAACGCTCTTGACCTGGCTCGCCATTTTCAGCAATTTCTGGCGCAGGATTTGATGCAGTCGCAAATCGAGTATTCCCTCGTCCACCGCGCCCACCTTTAGCAACGACGAATCGTTGTCCATGTTCTGTCAAATCGGCAATAACTTCTTTCGTTTCATCATCAATGACAACTGTCCCAGGAGGTACTTTAACAATTAAATCTTCTGCATTTTTCCCATGCTGATTTTTCGACATGCCGTGTTCACCGCGTGGAGCTTTAAAATGGCGTTGATAGCGGAAATCCATTAACGTACGCAATCCTTCATCAACAACAAAAACAACGTCCCCTCCTTTTCCCCCATCTCCTCCAGCCGGTCCGCCTTTTGGCACGTATTTTTCACGGCGAAACGCGACCATTCCGTTTCCACCGTCGCCACCTTTCACATATATTTTCACTTGATCAACAAACATGTTTTTTCTCCTCCGATCTTTCCATCTTTATTCAAAAAGATGAATGATTGCACATACGGTTAATTCATGTTCGTGAACGACATGTTCACAAAGTGCTAGCGCATCGTATTCGCTATATTGTTGAATCCATGTTTTAACTTTCGCGAGCTCATGAAGCATGCCGCGATAATCAAAAAATAACCGCACATCTTTCTCCGTTAAGTCAATTGTAATCGTTATATAGTTTTCAACATACGGGGAGGAACATTCCTCAAGCATATGTAAAAATTGTTGACACCATGTAACGAGCATATTGTCGTATGCGTGTAACGAGCGCGGTTCGCCAAACACTTCATATTCGAGGTGAATACGGCGAGCTTGCCAATGGTACGTCATAAGCAGTTCAGCGAATTGCTCCGTTTGTAAATTCGTTAACTTTGCTTCATTTTCCGCTTCCATGATAATTTGTTGAATGATTTCATTGACGCGATCTAGCCGCTGTAAAGATAAGTTTCCTTTAATTAATTGAATTTTATTAAGCCAATCGTGTCGGGAATGGCGCAATGCCTCCACAATCGTCCACCGCTTCTCCATGATCCATTCTCCCATAAACATTTTGACTATAATTATAACATACGCCAACAAAAAGAAAACCCTAACCAAGTCGGTTAGAGTTTTCCACTTCCTTATGCTTCTTTCACTACAGGATATACGCTCACTTTTTTACGATCGCGACCCATGCGCTCGAAACGAACGATGCCGTCAACTTTCGCATAAAGCGTGTCGTCGCCACCGCGTCCTACGTTTAAGCCAGGGTAAATTTTTGTTCCGCGTTGACGATAAAGAATAGAACCGCCTGTAACGAATTGACCGTCTGCACGCTTCGCGCCAAGACGTTTTGCGATTGAATCACGACCGTTCTTTGTTGAACCTACTCCTTTTTTCGATGCGAAAAACTGAAGATCTAAACGTAACATGTCGTGTCACCTCCTACACTGTTTTCGTCGTTATTTTGACGTATTTGCCGTAATCACGCTCAATCGTTTGGAGCGACACGATCATTCCTTCAAGAAGAAGCTGCACATGATCTGCTGCTTTCGCATCTTCGATTGCTGGAAGTTCACAATGAAGATAGCCGTCTTTTCCTTGTTGAATGATCGGTTTCACGTTCGTCAATGCGATGATCGCATTGACCGCACCAAACGAAATGGCCGAAACACCTGCACATACAATATCTTGTCCACGCTTAGCAAAATGAGCGTGTCCGCTAATCGTAAAGGAACGAATCGTCCCTTCTACCGTTCGATGAACTGTGATGCGAATCATCGCTTACGCCTTATGCATTAATTTTTTCGATGACAACTTTTGTGTATGGTTGGCGATGACCTTGCTTACGACGATAGTTTTTCTTTGGCTTATATTTGAAAACGATGATCTTCTTTTGACGACCATGCTTTTCAACTTTCGCCGTTACTGTTGCGCCAGCGACTGTAGGGTTACCAACTTTTACGTTTTCGCCACCTACAAATAGCACTTTGTCGAATGTAACTGTTTCACCTTCTGCTGCATCGATTTTCTCGATGTAAATCGCTTGGCCTTCTTGCACTTTAATTTGTTTTCCACCAGTTTCAATAATCGCGTACATATTTGCACCTCCTAAATTAGACTCAGACTCGCCAGCTGTGAGGCGGTTCAAGCGAACGCTTAAAAAGCCTTAGCTGAGCGGTTGTAGCACGGGTGCTACACAACATAGAAGATGATAGCATAAAAAGAAAACAATTGTCAATACGTATGAATCAAATGTCCGATCGGTTCGTTTGTTCGTTTCTCATGAAAATAAGCGTATAACAACTCGTTTTCATCGAGCTCCATTTCTATATGATTTTTCTTCACAATAATCGCATGTTTTTTTCCGCGATGAAATAAAAGAAGGACGCGAAATAACGGATCATTTGCATCGACGACAAGACGTTTTAACGCCACATATTCCACTCGCTTGCCGTAATATCGTTCAAGTAAAAAACGAATCCATACGTATGTGCGTTGCTTCCATTCTCCCCAAAGCGCATACGCTAAAAACAAGCCAATGATCCACAAGTTAACGTTCAGCGGTGCGACGATCAACAAAACGACGGAACAGATCATTAAAACAAAGGCAGAAGCATAAATGGTTTGCTCATGCGCACGTCGAAACGATGTGCGCGCCGTGCGATAAAGAAAAAAGAGCTTCCCCCCATCAAGCGGCCAAATGGGCAATAAATTAATGAGCAAAATGGATAAGTTGTATTCGAGCAATTGGCGGTACAGCTCACTCGATATGACGTTCGCATGATGAGCAATATATGCTATAAAAAAAATGATTAAATGTTGTAGCGGACCTGCAATCGTAACGATCAACTCTTCGTAAAACGGACGATTTCCATGCTCATCCATTTCGGCAACACCACCGAAAGGCAAAAGTAAGACACGTTTGACGCGCCATGAAAACATGTGCGCCGCTACAACGTGTCCAAGTTCGTGCCAAAGCACAATCCAAAACAATAAAAGGAGCGTTTGAAATTGCGCTGTCATAATCGCAATGAGCGCAATAAACCAAAACAGCGGATGAATGTGAATATTCGTAATTGTAGAGAGCCATTTATTCAAAGGAAATCACCTGAACCGGATCGACGAAATGATCCCCTCGTTTGATCGCAAAATAAAATACCCCTTTTTTATCGCCCGTCTCCGCTGTCCCGACTTCTTTGCCAGCTTCAATAAAATCATACAACTTTACCGAAATAGCGGATAACTTTCCATACCACGTTTCACTTCCGTCCGCATGTTGAACAATGACCGTTTTTCCGTACGGCTCTTTTACCCCCGCGAAAATGACGATTCCTTCTTCCACCGCCACGACCTTCTGATCCGTTTCAATGACTACACCTTGTCCATTATGTTCAAACGTTTCAATGACACGTGCTGAAGCGGGAAACGCATATACAGCTGTTGCATCTTCTTGTTTTTTTACGTTAAAAAATGCAAGCGGCTTGCCAAATGTTTTTTCGTACCATTGCGCAACTGTCGCAAACTGAAAATCTTTTTCCATCGCTCGTTTCACGAATGTGCGTGCGCCTTCAATTTTCGGGGAGTCATATTGAAATAAGATGGCAACGCTAAAAAATAAAAGCATAGCAAGAAAGCTTTTTAACAAAAATATATCTTTCCGAAAAAGCGGTGGCTCTCGCTCCCCGTCATACGTCACAACCGTTGGATTTCCGTATTTTTCTTCTTCATTCCAATCGGTCAACATCGTTTGCACGTAACGTTGGCGCGCCTTTTTTCGCTTGGCCATTCGCTTTCGAATATGTTCCATTCGATCGCTCACATTCCCACCCCTCTCGTCCTATTTGTACTATATGTATGGGAAAGGGGGGAAAGATATGAATAAGAAAAAGAAAAGCACTCCCAACCGGAAGTGCTAGCGCGCGCTAAATAACTTTTTAATTTTCGAGAAAAACCCTTTTTGTTCTTCGTCATCGAGCGACATAAGCGGTACGGATTCACCGAGAAGGCGACGGGCGATATTGCGATATGCCAAAGACGCTTTACTGTTCGGATCGAGAACGATTGGCTCACCGTTGTTGGACGCTTTAATGACCTGTTCATCATCTACAATAATGCCAAGTAAATCAATCGATAAGTGCATCACAATTTCATCAATATCTAACATATCATGATTTTTCAACATATGGCTACGAATGCGGTTAATAATTAGACGTGGACGTTTCATATGTTCTTCTTTTTCAAGCAATCCAATAATTCGATCTGCATCGCGCACAGCTGAAATGTCTGGTGTCGTGACGACGATTGCTTCGTCCGCTCCTGCTACAGCGTTTTTATATCCTTGTTCAATGCCTGCTGGACAATCGATTAAAATATAATCGTAATCGTGTCTTAAATTGTCGATAAGCTCCTTCATTTGTTCCGGTGTTACAGCTGACTTATCGCTCGTTTGGGCAGCTGGCAATAAATAAAGGCGATCCTCAAACCGCTTATCTTTGACGAGCGCTTTTTGAATCGTGCAACGTCCTTCAACAACGTCGACAAGATCATAGATGATGCGATTTTCTAACCCCATGATGACATCGAGATTGCGTAGCCCGATATCTGTATCAACGAGACAGACGCGCTTTCCTAGCAAGGCGAGCGCCGTGCCGAGATTGGCTGTCGTTGTTGTTTTACCGACGCCCCCTTTACCAGAAGTAACAACAATCGCTTCTCCCACTGTCAAAAACTCCCTTCTATACGAGTTAAATTCGGACGTAAATGCATCAATAGTTGAAGCCGATCGACAACAATTTGATCGTGCTCATCAATATAGGCGCACTCCATTTCATTTCCTTCCTCGCTGCGATAGTCTGGCGCTCGATTCATAATATCGCTAATGCGCAATTGTGTCGGTTTCATGATTGACGCTGCGATGATCGCTTGGCGGTTTCCTTCATATCCTGCATGAGCGATGCCTCGCAACGCCCCTAATACAAAAATATTTCCTGTCGCAACGACGGTTCCCCCCGGATTCACATCACCAATTAAAAGTAAGTCCCCATCGACGTGAAGCACTTGTCCGGAACGAACAATTTTCGCAACTGATACGATTTCATTTTTCTTTTTCCATTCTAACGCTTCTTGTTTCGTCATGACATTGCTTATAATCGAGTGGACAATTAAATTTTTTTTCATTCGAATGACATCGCGCAAACGCTCCTCTTGTTCGCGCGTCAAATATCGGTTGCCGACATGAACATGCACAGCAACAAGCGGGCCTTCTTCGTCGCGGGTTGCTCCTGTCAACAATTCGTCTACTTGTTTTAACAATTCGTCATAGGCGCACGTATCATGAAGTTGCAACGTCAGCCCTTCTTTCGTCCCTTTCATCGACACATATGGTCTCTTTTCTTTGCCAGCCACGACTTTCACCTCAATGAATAGTTCTCCGCATTTTTTTGTATTCCTTCACATAGGTGACGATTCGTCCTGCTTCTCTCCCCACTTTAACAACGTTTGCTTTAACGGATAAGCGATAAACAATATAACAATTGTATGAATAAATAACGTTGGCAAAAAGCGCACTTGGAAAAATGTTGGGGCAGACATCGTCGTTCCGCCAATCACGAGTTGAATGGCATATGTATACCACTCCACACACGTAATCGCAACGATTGAAAAAAAAGAAGCTGTCCATGCATTTTTGTGCAAAACGTTCATCGCCTTTGCAATTAAATAAGCAATAAGCGGGAAAGCAAAAGTATACGCCCCTAATATTTCCGTATACACAACATCATACAGCAACCCAAATATAAAGCCATATGTCATTCCTTCTGCTTGTCCAACGAACATCGTCATAAACACGAGAACAATGAGCAAAGCGCGCGGGACGAGCAAATAAACATCAAATAACGGGTAGGAAAACAACTGGACAATGATGCTTTCAAATAAAAACACGACGGTCACAAGAGAAGAAAGAAAGAAGCGATTCATTGCTCTTCCTCCTCTTGCACTATATCAATTTTTCGTTTCACAATAATGACATCGTCAATATCATAAAAATTCGCTGCTGGCTTGATGTAGGCAATTTGTGTAAGCCCGTACTCATCCGCAACGACCTCTTCAATCTCTCCGATAAATAATCCCTTTGGAAAAATCCCACCAAGTCCTGATGTAAATACACGTTGCCCCTTCTCTACTTTCGCATCATACGGAATGCGTTTAAGCAACAACGCTTCCCGCTCTTCATCATACCCCTCAATCAAGCCGAATACGTTTTCATCTCCTTGAATAAAGGCTGAAATGCGATTTTGACGATCTTTTGCGCTAAGTAGTTGCACCGTTGCGCTAAAAGGGGATACGCTGCGCACTTTTCCAATCAATCCTTGTGGAGTAATAACAGCCATATTTTTCTCGACGCCATGTTGAGATCCTTTATTGACGATCAACGTTTCTTCCCAACGATCAGGATTGCGTCCGACAACCGTTGCTTGAATGGCGACGAAATCACGTAAACTTTCTTTTTTATCGAGCAGTTCGCGCAAACGTTCATTTTCTTTTTTTAGCGATTCCACTTCAGACTGTAAAAGAACGTATTGCTCTAGATGAGCCTTTAGCCGTTTGTTTTCTTCATATGTATGGCGTAAATCGTTCACATTTTCAAAGAAGCCCGCAACGAGCTGTGCGGGCTTATGCACGATAGATTGCATGAAAACAACGGTGTCTTTCACGAACTTTTCCATCCATGTCAACTCGCTTCGGTCTTTCAACGAAAATCCGATGAGAGCAACGAGAACCATGAGGCTCACAAGCAATATGATCAGCCGTTTATTTAAGAAAAATTTCGGCATGACGACACCTTCTTATGCATTAGCGATGATCTCGCGCTTTATTTTTAAATAAATGAATGTGATCGAGCGCTTTTCCTGTACCGATTGCAACGCAGTCAAGCGGATTTTCAGCAATAATAACCGGCATGTTCGTTTCTTGGCTAATAACTTTATCTAAGTTGCGCAACAACGCCCCCCCACCGGTTAAAACGATTCCGCGATCCATAATGTCAGCGGCGAGTTCTGGCGGTGTTTTTTCAAGCGTATTTTTTACGGAATCAACAATAGCATATACAGTATCACGCAGCGCCTCGGCAATTTCTTCCGCATGAATTTCAATCGTTTTTGGCAAGCCTGTTAATAAATCGCGACCGCGAATTTCCATGCTTCCGATTCCTTCTGGATTACCTGCGGAACCAATTTCGACTTTAATCGCTTCCGCTGTACGCTCCCCGATCATTAAATTGTACGTTTTACGAATATATTGAATGATCGCCTCATCCATTTCATCGCCAGCGACACGGATGGATTGGCTTGTGACAATGCCACCTAAAGAAATGACAGCGACTTCCGTTGTGCCACCCCCGATATCGACGACCATGCTTCCTGTCGGCTCCCATACAGGCAAGTTCGCACCGATTGCCGCGGCAAACGGCTCTTCAATTGTGTAAGCGTCGCGAGCCCCAGCTTGTCTCGTCGCGTCGATTACCGCACGCTCTTCTACTGCGGTGATCCCCGATGGAACGCAAACCATAACATATGGCTTTCCAGCAAACAAGCCGCTATTTTTCGTCGCTTGCTTAATGTAATATTTCATCATAATCGCTGTCGTTTCATAATCAGCAATGACCCCATCTTTCATCGGACGGAGAGCAACAACGTTCCCCGGCGTACGGCCAATCATTTGTTTTGCTTCATTTCCGACTGCCACAATTTGCTTCGTATCTTTTTGTAGCGCAACGACTGAAGGCTCGCGCAACACAATTCCTTTTCCTTTCACATAAACAAGCGTATTCGCCGTACCTAAATCTATTCCGAGATCTTTTGATCCAATGCCAAACATGTTCGTATCTTCCTTTCTGAAACAAAATGCTTTCAAAAACTCATGACATTTATTATAACGCAATTGTGATAAAAAGAGAATGATTTACACATATCCTTTTTCTTTTAAGCTAACATACGTTTTATCACCAATGATTAAATGGTCGAGCAGCTCAATGCCGACGAGACGACCACATTCCACGAGCCTGCGCGTCACTTCAATATCTTCACGGCTCGGCGTTGGATCCCCTGAAGGATGATTATGAATGCAAATAATCGAGGCAGCTGAACGTTTAATCGCTTCCTTATACACTTCGCGCGGATGAACAATCGACGCATTTAAACTGCCGATAAATACCGTCTTTTTATGCATCACTTGATTTTTCGTATTTAAATATAACACAACGAACTTGACATAAACACAAAATAAAACAAATCAACACAATTAAATCATAGCACAGACGGAGAAGGAATTTCACCCCATCGCTCGAACTATGTTATAAAAAAAGCCTACTCTACACGAGTAGGCTTCTTCTTATCATTTTAAGTTGTCGATAGCGTATTGCGCTTCCTCCGGGGTGAATTTTTCCCCGTGCTCGGAAGTTAGCTGCTCATAAATCGCTTGATTGGACATATTCATCGTTTTGGCGTATTGTTTTGCCTTCTCTAATGCATTTGCTTTCCAGTCCCATTCAAGATGATCGATAGCATATTTCGCTGCTTCTTCCGGGAACGCTTCACCGTATTCAGATGTTAATTGATCGTATATTGCCGCTTTTGACATATGCATAGTCTGAGCGTATAGCTTCGCCTTTTCTAATGCCGCTTTATATTCTCTTGGAACATTATCTTCTTTGGCTGGTGTTTCTTTTTTCTCTTCAGACTCAGGAGTTGCAGTTGTGGTTGTTGCTGTTTCTGTCGTTTCTTTTTTCTCTTCTTTCTGCGCCTGTTCGCCGCTTTCTCCGCCACCACTTGCTACACCAACGACAATGACGATAGCTAGCACCCAAAACCACCATCTTTTGTAGATAGCTTTCTTTTTCTTCTCACTCATCGAATATCCCTCCTCGATTTTTTTCACATAAGAATAATAACATAATTGTTTCGGGGATTTTGTCAAAATATGTCGAAATAAAAAAAAGACGCCAAGCGGCGTCATCTTTTCACCAACACCTCA
>NZ_DAITON010000058.1:0-14380 GCF_036834105.1 Anoxybacillus sp.
TTATCAACAAGATATGCGTCATTTCGGCCCGTTTGAGCCGTTCGATACGATCGTTATTTTTTGTGATTCACTCAATTATTTATTGGAAGATGACGATGTCGTCGCCACGTTTTCGCGCGTATATGATCAATTGCGTCCGGGCGGACTGTTTTTATTCGATGTCCATTCTTTATTTAAAATGGAGCATATCTTTTTGCAGAAAGAGACGTTTGCAAGTAATGATGAACAAGTAAGTTATATATGGAATTGTTACTCGGGTTCACGGCCACATAGTGTTGAACATGAGCTGACGTTTTTCGTTCAACTAGAGGAAGGTGTATATGAGCGAGTAGATGAAATGCACGTGCAGCGGACGTACGATGTGGCGCAATACGAAACGTGGCTAAAAGATGCAGGATTTCGCTTGTTGCACGTATGGGCCGACTTCACAGAACAAGAACCGACAAAGGAAAGTGAGCGCATCTTTTTCATTGCGCAAAAATAACATTCGTCCCAAAAGCATGTGCTTTTGGGACGTTTTTTTATCAAAACAGCAGGATTTTTTCAGTTAATGGCGAATATTATCGATTTGTTGGCGCACCTTCTCTGTTTCTTCGTAAAACTTTTCGTGTGTTTTTTGAAAAATATGGACGAACAAGTCTCCCACTTCTTTTTCTAGCACGTCAATGCCAGCCCCGGTAATGCCACCTTTGACGCATACTTTTTCCTGCAATGTTGGTAATGTATACAATTGTTGTTCAAGCAACGCACCTAGCCCGATGATCATTTCCGTCGCTAACGTCGTCGCTTGTTCTTTTGTAATGGGTGTTTGTTGCACTGCTGCGTCAATAAATTTTTGAATTAAGTAGCTAAAAAAAGCGGGGCCGCAACTTGCCAAATCAGAGGCGATGCGCGTAATAGGCTCGTCTACGTATATTGGACGAGAAATAGAGCGAAACATGTGTTCAACCGTCGTCCGATACTCGTCTCGGCAACGGTCGCCTACAGTAATTAAAGAGCTTCCAGCAAGTGCGCGGTTCGTAATGCTCGGGATGACGCGAATGACATGACAAGGAACGAGCGATTCAAGCTGCTGAACAGAAATTGGGCTCGTAATGGATACAATGCAGTGCTCATCCGTTAAGAGCGGTTGTAATTGTTTTAACACGATCGGCATATGTAGCGGCTTTGTGCAAAGAAAAATGATCGTTGCTCGCTTTACTACTTCTTCGTTCGTTTTAAGCACATGTATATTCGGATAGCGTCGTTGCATGTTGTACGCTTTTTCAAGCGTTCGGTTCGTAATAAATAGTTGTTCTTGCTTTACTGCATTTCCGTTCATGAACGATTCAATTAAAATCGTTCCCATATTTCCTGTTCCAATAAATCCTATATTCAACGGTATTCCCCCCTTATCCGTCACCACTATACGTCATATGTATGCGACAACGATCCTTTTTATGAAAGGGTGAAAGCATGAAATGGATAAAAACGTATGAACGTTGGGTGTATATCGCGATTATTGTGATCGGGGCGGTCATATGGGGCGCGCAGCAAGAAGAAACGACGATCGAGCCGCTACCGTTAGAACAACAAGAACAGCAAGAACAACAAGAGGAGAAAAAAGAAGAGTTGTCCATTGTCGTCGATGTGAAAGGAGCAGTGAAACGAGTTGGTGTATATGAAGTAGCGCCGGAAAGCCGAGTTCGTGACGTCATCCAACTCGCAGGAGGATTCACAGATGAAGCGGATGAGACGAAAGTTAATTTGGCGATGAAAGTGCACGATGAGATGGTGATTTATGTACCAAAGAAAGGAGAGGAAATAACGACAGAATCGGCAACGATGAACGATGCAAGTCGCTCGAGTGCAAAAATCAACATTAATACAGCGACGGCAGAACAGCTGCAAACGTTAGACGGCATCGGTCCCGCGAAAGCGTCGGCTATTATTGCGTATCGCGAGGAACACGGTCCATTTCAAAAAGTGGAAGATTTATTACATGTGAGTGGGATCGGCCAAAAATCGCTTGAAAAAATAAAAGAACAAATTGTCGTCCGATAAAATTGGCGATAAACTAAAAGCATAATGGACAAGGGGGAGAAACGAGTGGAGCGAATTACATGGGATCAATATTTTATGGCACAAAGCCATTTATTAGCGCTGCGGAGCACGTGCACGAGACTCGCGGTCGGAGCAACGATTGTGCGCGACAAGCGAATAATTGCAGGAGGTTATAACGGTTCGATCGCAGGCGGTGCGCACTGCATGGATGAAGGATGTTATGTGGAGGATAACCATTGCGTGCGTACAATTCACGCCGAAATGAACGCGATTTTACAATGCGCAAAGTTTGGTGTGCCAACAGAGGGGGCAGAGATATACGTCACTCACTTTCCGTGTCTACAATGTTGTAAAGCCATTATTCAAAGTGGAATTCGAGCAGTTTATTATGCGAACGATTATAAAAACCATCCGTTTGCGTTACAGCTGTTTGAACAAGCAGGTGTTAAAGTGCAGCACGTTCCGTTTGATGTCGAATCCATTCCGACATTTTTGCATAAAAAGGGGAGATGACGTATCGTTTATGCGGCGATGGCGGCCGTCTTGGCCGTCTTGTCTATGTTGACGAAATCCGTCGTTTGTTTTGTGCTGTCGTTTATTTACTTCGCCTTTTTGTTTTGGCGCAAGCGAAAGCAATGTTTTACTTATGTCAGCTGTTACTTATTTTTTTCGGTGTGGAGCCATTGGATTCATCAGCACAATGTGACGACGCTTTCAGGAAACGAAACGGCGCTCGTTGTTCGATTTATTGCTCCGATTTATGTTGATGGCGATCGAGTTAAGACGGTCGTTCAATGGCAAAATGAACGGCTGAAATTGATTTATCGTCTCCGTACGGAAGAAGAAAAGCGACAATGGGCCGAATGGCAAATAGGGACAACATGTTCACTCCAAGGGATGCTTGAGCGGCCTTCTTTGCCGACTAATCCGTATGCCTTCAATTATCGCCGCTATTTATTTCACCAACGCATACATTGGATTGTTCGTCCGACTTCACTCGAACGTTGTATGCGCGCCAACATCACATGGATGGAGCGGCTTCAGACGATTCGTCAAGACGGTATTCGCTACATTCAAAACCATTTTCCACACGATGTCGGTGCGTTCATGCAAGCGCTCATTTACGGTGAGCGAAGCGATATTCATCCTGCGGTTCTTTCGAGTTATCAAAAGTTAGGATTAATTCATTTACTCGCTATTTCAGGTTTGCATATGACATTGCTTGTCGGCGGTTGTTTTTATTTGTTCATTCGCTTCGGTATGACGAGGGAACGAGCGAGCACGGTTTTATTATTATGCATTCCGTTGTATGTCATTTTAGCAGGTGCTGCCCCGTCGGTCATGCGTGCAGCAATTATGACGATCTGCTTTCTTCTCGCTTCTTCTCGCCTTCGCACGCTCGATGCGTTAAGCGTGTCTTGCCTTCTTTTATTAGCGAAAGACCCGTACATCATTTTTCATCTCGGTTTTCAGCTCTCTTTTCTCGTTTGTTTTGCATTAATTATTTGTTCTCCGTGGATTCAAAGCGGTCGATCATTTGTTTATCAACTACTTATGACCTCGTTTGTTGCGCAAGTTAGTACGCTACCGATTTTACTTTACCATTTTTATGAAATATCCCTTTTATCTATTCCGTTAAATGTTATTTTTGTTCCACTTTATACATTCGTCATTTTGCCGCTTTCCTTTTTAGCGTTGTTTATACACGCATATGTGCCGTTCGTCATATACGTGCTGACATTCGTCATTGAACGTACGAATGCGCTTGTTGTTGCTCTTTCAGACGCGTTCATGCTTACTCTCGGTCGCCCACCAACGTGGCTTATGATCGCCTACGTCATTGCGATATGTGTTTTTTTCCTCTCGTTTGAACAGCAGCGAGCGGTCATGTTTCGCTTTTTATTTGCCGTCGTTATCGGTGTCCATTTCGTTTTGCCGTTTTTTCGTCCGAACGGTGAAGTTGTCATGTTAGACGTCGGTCAAGGGGATAGTATATATATCGAGCTACCGTATCGAAAAGCAGTCTATCTCATTGATACCGGAGGAACGATGTCATGGGTGGATGAGCCGTGGAAAGAGCGCAAACAGTCGTTTCGTGTCGGAGAAGATGTCATCGTTCCATTTTTAAAAGCAAAAGGGGTGCGGACGATTGATGCGCTTATTGCGACACATGGCGATTTCGATCATATCGGGGATGCGGGAGATGTATGTCGTGCGGTTCGCGTAAAAACGTTGGTCGTCGGGATAAAAAAGGAGCGAAGCGATTTAGAGCAAGCGCTTATTTCCCAAGCGATAAAAAATGGTGCGCGCGTGCAAGTCGTGCAGAGTGGTCATCGTTGGAAGGTGGGGAATGCGCAATTTCACATTATTTCCCCATTCGGGAATGAAACGACGGAAAATGATCGTTCTGTCGTGGTGTATGCATCTATAGGAGGGGTATACTGGTTATTTACTGGGGATTTAGAGGAAGGTGGAGAGCGGCAACTTATACGCACGTATCGCTCATTGCCCGTTGACATATTAAAAGTTGGACATCATGGGAGTAAAACATCAACTTCTGAGTTTTTTTTACGGCATATTCGTCCGAAAGTGGCGTTCATTTCAGTCGGTCGCCGCAATCGATACGGTCATCCGCATCGTGAAGTCATTGCCCGTTTGCGCGATCACAACGTTCGTATATTTCGCACCGATGAACACGGAGCCATCGTCATTCGTTTTCGTGAGCGGATAAGCACCATTCAGACGTTTTCACCATAATATGCAAGAAAAAAGAGACTGCACGCAGCAATCTCTTTTTGTTGTTCATTACGCACCGAAAAACTTCACAAGTGTGGCAATAATGAACATTGTGGCGAAAAAGCCGAATGATACGATGAAGCCAACAGCCGAGTCAACGGCATCGTTGCGCGTACATTGAACGCTTTTTTCAAATTCGTTCATGACCATCCCTCCTATGTTCTCATCCATTAGTATAAGGGAAAAAAGAGAGAAAATCTACATCGTTGACAACAGTTGTCACAAATAGTTCCCGGCAGATCGGATAAGATAAAGATACCCGTTGGATAAACGAGTTCCTAGGGCTTGTTTTCCAGCGTTTAAATAAATGGGGGTTGGCGATTTTCATCTGCTAACTCCCTTGTAAAATGCTCCGAAACGTTGTATGTTCTTTAGAGAAAGTGGATGAAGAATGGGGAAGAGAACATGGAGCAGCTATATGTCATTTATGGCACGGAGCATTTTTTAATTAAACAAGCGTACGAACAGATTGTTCGCCGAGCGTTGTCGGATGAAGAGCGGGAGTGGAATGTTAGTACATACGATTGCGAAGAAACACCGATTGAAGTGGCGCTTGAAGATGCAGAAACGCTTCCGTTTTTTGGTGAGCGGAAAGTCGTTGTCGTGAAGCAGCCGTATTTTTTAACGGCGGAAAAAGGAAAAGACAAGGTTGAGCACGACGTCAAGCGGCTAGAGGCTTACATCGAGCGGCCAGCGCCATTTTCGAGCGTCATTTTTGTCGGGGCGTATGAGAAGCTAGATGAGCGTAAAAAAGTGACGAAAGCGTTATTAAAGAAAGCGAATGTCATCGTTGCCAAGCCGCTCAATGAAAAAGAATTAAAACAATGGCTGAAAGGGCAATGTCAAATCGATGACGACGCAATTGATACATTGCTTACGTTAGCAGGGACGGACTTAGCTACGCTAGCAAACGAAATCGAAAAGCTTATGCTTTTTGCCGAACATCGCGCCATTACGGCGAACGATGTCCGTTTGCTTGTATCGCGGACGCTTGAACAAAATGTGTTTACTCTCGTCGAACAGATGGCGAAGCGAGACGTTCCAGCCGCGCTACAAACGCTTCAAGATTTACTGAAGCAAAACGAGGAGCCGATTAAGCTTGTCGCATTGCTAGCGAGCCAGTTTCGTCTCATTTACGAAGTGAAGGAACTGATGAAAAAAGGATACGGCCAACAACAAATGGCCTCGATGTTAGGTGTCCATCCGTTTCGTGTGAAAGTGGCGGCTGGTTATGCCGGTGGGTTTTCCGAACAGCAGCTTATGCGTATATTATACGATTTGGCAGAAACCGATTATGCGTTAAAAAGTAGCGCGACGGACAAGCAGCTGTTGTTACAGTTGTTTTTCTTAAAGTTAGAGCGGTAGCGTTTCACTACCGCTTTTGTTGTAGTGCATGAACATCAATGATATAGCAGCCGTCTTCGTCGGTTGTGACGATGTCTTGTTGTTTCAGTTGACTTAACGCGCGGCTTACCGTTTCGCGCGCTGTTCCGATCATGTTGGCTAATTCGCGAGTCGTTAGCGGTGCTTTTAAGCGATAGCGGCCGTTGACGTATGTGCCGTTTGTTTTTGCTAATCGAATGAAAAGTCGAGCTAATTGTTCCGCTGTATTATGGAAAGCGAGCTCTTCTAAATGAGTTTGCAATTCAATGATTTTTTCTCCCATCACGCGAAACAACTTGACGCACAATTGTGGGTAACAAATAAGCGTTTGTTCAAATTGCTCAATCGGGATGACGATGAGCGTCGTTTCGCTCATCATTTCTGCATGTGCAGGGTATGCGCCGTGCCGAAAAAAGCCGGTATGTGGAAACATATCGCCTTCTTGTAAAAGGGAGACAATTTGTTCCTTTCCGTTCGTATCAGTTTTATAAATTTTTACCATTCCACGAGCGATGAAAAAGACGCGGTCGAGCGGATCTCCTTGCATAAATGCGAGCGTTTTCGGTTGATATGTCCGAACTGTCGCAATATGTACAATGGTGTCTAACTCTTGATCGGATAGATGAGAAAATAATGAAATCGCCTTTAAACGCTCTTTTGCCCAATGGAACATATATATCCCCTCCCGAAACGAAAAAACAGCTTGCCGCGTATGACAAGCTGTTTTTTCATTATGCTGTAATGCTGTTTAATTTTTTCGCTAAACGTGATTTATAGCGATTTGCAGCGTTTTTGTGGATTAAGCCTTTGCTAGCTGCTTTGTCGATTTTTTTCGTTGCAAGTACGAAAGCTTCTTTCGCTTTTTCCACGTCTTTTAATTCAACAAGCGCTTCAAACTTTTTGATTGCTGTGCGCATTGCTGATTTCATAGATGCGTTATGAGCGCGACGCTTTTCGCTTGTTTTTGCACGTTTAATTGCAGATTTAATGTTTGCCATCTTTTTCACCTCCGTTAACCGATCGCAAATATATACGTTCAATACGCGACAGTTCGATGAACAATAAGAACAAGTGATATTCTACCAAACTGCTCTTAATTATGCAATAGGGCAAAGCCGGAAAAGTGCGATTGTATGAAAAAGGAGAGAAATGGATAAAACAAATGATAAAAAAACATGGAGGAAACAGTATGATCGACTTGCGACCATATAGTGTTCGAACGGACTTGGCGATTGAAGCGCACGAAATAGCGATTGAAGAACGGCTGCAAAACGAGCAACAAACATCGCTCGAAGGAGTATATATTCGCGATTGGGAAGAAGATGGCATCCACTTTTCATTTGTGGAAGTAACGGAAGAAGGAGAAAAAACGTTAGGAAAAAAGGCTGGGAAATATTTAACGATTGAAGCGCAAGGCATTCGAACGCAAGATACAGATTTGCAGCAAAAAGTAGAAAAACTGTTCGCTAAACATTTTTATTCGTTTTTACAACAACTTGGCATTCCGAAAGAAGCGAGCTGTTTAGTCGTTGGATTGGGGAATGCAGAAGTCACACCTGATGCGCTCGGTCCGCTTGCTGTATCCAATTTAGTTGTGACGCGTCATTTGTTTCAGTTGCAGCCAGAAAGCGTTCAAGAGGGCTTTCGATCCGTGAGTGCGCTCGCTCCCGGGGTGATGGGGATGACAGGAATTGAAACGAGCGATATTATTGCAGGCATTGTAGAAAAAATTAAACCTGATTTTATCGTAGCGATTGACGCGCTAGCTGCACGTTCAATTGAACGAGTAAACGCCACTATTCAAATTTCGGATACCGGTATTCATCCGGGTTCAGGAGTTGGAAACAAACGAAAAGAACTTAGCAAACAAACGTTAGGCATTCCTGTTATTGCGATTGGTGTACCGACTGTTGTCGATGCGGTATCGATTGCAAGCGATACGATCGATTTGCTTTTAAAACATCTCGGACGGGAGATGAAAGAAGGAAATCGGGCAGCTCGCGCTCTTGCCCCAGCTAGTCTCGTGTTCGGAAAGAAAAAAAGGTTAACGGAAGAAGATTTACCGAGCGAGGCAGATCGTTCTACTTTTTTAGGAATGGTTGGCATGCTTCAAGAGGAAGAAAAGCGGCGGTTAATTTACGAAGTGCTTGCCCCAATCGGTCATAATTTAATGGTCACCCCAAAAGAAGTCGACTTATTTATCGAGGAGATGGCGAACATATTAGCTAGCGGTTTAAATGCAGCTTTACACGGCCGCATTGATCAAGAAAATGTCGGGGCATATACGCATTAGTTTTTCGTTCTATCTTTCAAAGCTTTGTCATAATGATAGAGTAGACAAGCTTTGAAAGGGTGAAATAGACATGATGGTAACGGTTGATGGGACGAGTATAAAAAAATGGATCATATTTATTTTGTTTTTGTTTATAGGAACAATTACCGTTGTCGCTACGATGACAGCGACATCAACATATCGTCTTTCTTCTTCTTCCGTGCATGAAGTTGCACATCGTTTTTCAACAGAATCGCTTGTGCATTTACTTTCGTTTGAAAATGTATATTTTCGCCAAACGTTGCCGAAAGAAAAACGACAGTTACCTTATTCGACATATTTTTTCGAAATGACGACGAGCGTAAACTTTAACGATCCGCGCAGCTTACTTGGACGGGAGCTCCCCGGCTTTTCATTGTACGATAGCGAAATTATTTTGGCGGGTGAAGGAACGAACTTTACAAACATTCCGTACGAATCTCCACCACCTTTAGAAGTGTTGCTTGCAGAGCGCGAAGCTGCACAAGAACAGCTTCAAGAGGAAGAAACTCCGCCAGCTCCTGCTCCTTCACAAACGACAGGGGGAAGGAAGGTTGTTTATATATACCATACGCATACACAAGAATCGTATTTGCCGGCGTTAAAAGGGGTGACAAATCCAAACTTCGCCCACCATCCGACTGTGAATGTGACGAGAGTGGGGAAAAAGCTCGGGGAAGAATTAGAAAAGCGCGGAATCGGTACAGTTGTTGATACGACTGACTTTATAGGCAAATTGTTAAAAAACAATATGCCGTATTACCAGGCATACGACATGTCGCGTAAAACGGTTGTTGAAGCGATGGCGAACAATCGGGATGTTCAATATTTGATCGATATTCATCGAGATTCTCGTCGCCGCAATGATACGACCGTAACAATTAACGGCGTCGACTATGCGAGGGTGTCATTTATTATCGGTGGAGAAAACGCGAAATATGAAAAAAATTTGCAACTTGTCACGAAATTACATGAGTTACTTGAAAAAAAATATCCTGGATTGAGCCGTGGAACGTTTGAGAAAAAAGGTGTTGGCACGAACGGAAAGTTTAATCAAGATTTATCCGAAAACGCCATTTTAATTGAATTTGGTGGTGTCGATAACACGTTTCCAGAGTTGTATCGAACAGTAGCCGCTGTTGCCGATGTGTTTAGTGAATATTATTGGCAAGCAGAAAAAGTGAATGCGCCGCAACAAGCAGAAAAAAAGTAGGTGAGTACGATGGTGAAATTTACAATTCAAAGTTTACTCATCGCCGTCATTTTTTTAGTTGGCGTGTTGCTCGGCATGCAACAAGCGAATGAAGGAATGCGCAAAATGAAAGGGTATAACGACCCGTCGCTTGAACGAGCTGTACATGTATCAAAAAATGAAACGATTGTGCTCGGACAATCGCTTGAACAAAAAAAAGAAAAACTTCAACAAATCGAAACGTTTAACGTGTTTTCGAAGGTAGGACAACAGCTTGCCACCTTTATACATTCGCTCATTCAACATATGCTTTCATTTACACAAAGGGCCGGATAACAATCGGCCTTTCTTTTTTACGTTGAATATTACGAACGTTGTTGCTATAATCAAAGCTAGCGTATTTCGGATGTTATAGGAGTGGAACATAGATGAATCGTGAAGAAAGATTAAAAAGAAGGGATCGCATTCGCAACTTTTCCATTATTGCACATATCGACCACGGCAAGTCTACCCTTGCCGACCGCATTCTTGAAAAGACGGGTGCGCTATCTGAGCGCGAGATGAAAGATCAAGCGCTTGACTCGATGGAGTTAGAGCGTGAGCGTGGCATTACGATTAAATTAAACGCCGTCCAGCTTCGCTACAAAGCGAACGACGGCAACGATTACATTTTACATTTAATTGACACACCGGGACACGTCGACTTTACGTACGAAGTATCTCGTAGTTTAGCGGCGTGTGAAGGGGCAATTTTAGTCGTTGATGCTGCCCAAGGCATTGAAGCTCAAACGTTAGCGAACGTATATTTAGCAATTGATAACAATTTAGAAATTTTACCAGTCATTAATAAAATTGACTTGCCAAGTGCAGATCCTGAACGTGTTCGTCAAGAAATTGAGGATGTGATCGGTCTCGATGCATCGGAAGCGGTGTTGGCATCAGCGAAAGTCGGTATCGGGATCGACGAAATTTTAGAACAAATCGTTCAAAAAATTCCTGCTCCATCTGGTGACCCGGATGCACCGCTTAAAGCGCTCATTTTCGACTCGTTGTACGACCCGTATCGCGGCGTCGTCGCATACATTCGTGTCGTTGAAGGTACAGTTAAAGCCGGCCAAAAAATTAAAATGATGGCGACAGGAAAAGAATTTGAAGTTGTTGAAGTCGGGGTGTTCACACCGAAAGCGAAAGTCGTGGACGAACTAACAGTTGGGGATGTAGGTTATTTAACGGCTTCAATTAAAAACGTCAGCGATACGCGAGTAGGGGATACGATTACGCACGCAGACAATCCAGCAAGCGAGCCGCTTCCAGGGTATCGTCGATTAAACCCGATGGTGTTTTGCGGCTTATATCCAATCGATACGGCGCGCTATAACGATTTGCGTGAGGCGCTAGAAAAGCTACAGTTAAACGATGCTGCGTTGCAGTTTGAGCCGGAGACGTCGCAAGCGCTCGGTTTCGGTTTCCGATGCGGCTTTTTAGGGCTTTTGCATATGGAAATTATTCAAGAGCGTTTAGAGCGCGAATTTAATATTGACATTATTGCAACAGCGCCAAGCGTTGTTTATAAAGTATATTTGACGGACGGAACGGAATTAGCTGTCGATAACCCGTCAAACATGCCTGATCCGCAAAAAATTGATCGCGTAGAAGAGCCGTATGTGCGCGCGACCATTATGGTGCCAAACGATTACGTCGGACCTGTCATGGAACTATGTCAAAAGAAGCGCGGCATTTTTGGCGATATGCAATATTTAGACGAGCGACGTGTGACGTTAACGTACGAATTGCCGCTCGCAGAAATTGTATATGATTTCTTCGACATTTTAAAATCGAGCACAAAAGGATACGCATCGTTTGACTATGAATTAATTGGTTATAAACCATCGAAGCTTGTCAAAATGGACATTTTATTAAATGGGGAAAAAGTCGACGCCTTATCGTTCATCGTTCATCGCGATTCAGCATATGATCGCGGAAAAGTGATTGTTGAGAAATTAAAAGATTTAATTCCGCGCCAACAGTTCGAAGTGCCTGTTCAAGCAGCCATCGGAAATAAAATCATTGCACGTTCAACGATTAAAGCGCTCCGTAAAAACGTATTAGCGAAATGTTACGGGGGCGATATTTCCCGTAAGCGGAAGTTGCTTGAGAAGCAAAAAGAAGGGAAAAAGCGCATGAAACAAGTGGGCTCGGTGGAAGTGCCACAAGAAGCGTTTATGGCTGTTTTAAAGATGGACGACCAAAAATAAAACCGCAGAATGTTTCTGCGGTTTTTTATATAGAAAGGGGTGAAACGGATGATTCAAGCTGCGTATATTCACATTCCATTTTGTACGCACATTTGTCATTACTGTGATTTCAATAAAGTATTTTTACATCAACAACCGGTCGATGCGTACATAGATGCGTTGATCGTCGAAATGGAACGGACGTTTGAGCGCGTTCCGACATCGCAACTCCAAACGGTATTTATCGGGGGAGGAACGCCGACGTCGCTTACCGCCAAACAGCTCGATCGACTGTTAGGAGCTATTCACCGCATCGTCCCAATCGCTTCAAATGTTGAGTTGACAATTGAGGCGAATCCAGATGGAGTAAGTGATGAACAGCTGCACGTATGTAAACATTGGGGAGTTAATCGCCTAAGTTTTGGGGTACAAACGTTTACAGATGAGCTATTGCAGCGCATTGGACGCACGCATACGAAAGAAACAGCGATTGAGACAATTGAGCGAGCGCACAAACTTGGTTTTTATAACATCAATATCGATTTAATGTACGCATTGCCGACCCAAACGCTCGATCAACTAAAAGAGACGTTGCAACTGACATTTTCTTTACCGATTCAACACGTTTCGGCGTACTCATTAATTATCGAGCCGAAAACGGTATTTTATAATTTGATGAAAAAACGAGCGTTGTCGCTACCAAGTCAAGAAGAAGAAGCTCATATGTATGAGATGGTCATGGAGCAGATGGAGAAGCATGGGTATAACCAATATGAACTAAGTAATTATGCACAAGAAGGATGGATTAGCCGTCATAATATGACGTATTGGAATAACGAGCATTACTACGGATTCGGGGCAGGGGCGCATAGCTATGTAAACGGAGTGAGATATGTAAACGCTGGACCGATTAAAAAATATATCCAACTCATTGAACAAGGTCAACTTCCGCATGTGCACACACATATCGTTTCAAAAGAAGAGCAAATGGAAGAGCATATGTTTCTTGGATTGCGAAAAACGAAAGGGGTAAATAAGCAACAATTTTTACAACGTTATGGAAAAACGGTCCATGACGTCTTTTCCGATGCCATTATGTTGCACAAAAGAAATGGATTACTTGATGAAACAGATGAAGCTCTCTTTCTTACGCATCGCGGTAAATTGCTTGGCAATGAAGTATTTCAATCGTTTCTTGGCGTTTCATCTTGACATGACCTGTTCAATTTGATACCTTAATAGTAGATTTAGCACTCGCTTCATTAGAGTGCTAACAGAGGTGATGAGCATTGCTGACAGATCGCCAATTGTTAATTTTAAAAGTGATTGTTGATGAGTTTATTCGTTCAGGGCATCCTGTTGGTTCACGGACGTTATCGAAGAAGGAGGATATTACGTTTAGCTCTGCCACCATCCGCAACGAAATGGCGGATTTAGAGGAACTTGGGTTTATTGAAAAGACACATATTTCGTCTGGTCGCGTTCCGTCCCAAAAAGGATACCGTTATTATGTCGATCACTTACTGCCGCCTGTTCGGCTAACAAGTGAAGATATTCAAACGATTCAATCCATTTTTCATGAGCAAATATATGAATTGGAAAAACTCATTCAAAAATCGGCACAAATTTTATCTGATTTAACGAACTATACGACCGTCGTTCTCGGTCCTTCGGTCAAGGAACATAAGCTAAAGACGATTCAAATCATTCAGCTCCATGCGGATACTGCTGTTGCGATCATTGTGACGGATACAGGATATGTCGAAAAGCATGTCGTGACGCTCCCGCCGTCTATTGCGCCATCCGATGTAGAGAAGATGGTAAACATTTTAAACGAGCGGTTGACGGGCGTGCCTTTAGACGAATTAACCGATAAAATTCAAACGGAAGTTGCGCACATTTTCCGTGAACACATCCAAAACTACGATCACATGTTGCGTATGATCGCTTCGTCCTTAGATTTAAATGCGCCTGCGCAAATGTTTTTAAGCGGAAAAATGAACATGCTCCGTCAGCCAGAATTTAGTGATATTAATAAGCTTCGCGCGTTATTTAACGTCATTGAGCACGAAAAAGAATTTTATCGCTTGTTAAGAAAGCATAAACAACAAGGTGTTCAAGTGAAAATTGGTACTGAAAACGATGTGGAAGGAATGGAAAATTGCAGTTTAATTACTGCCACATATTCCGTCGGTGGCGAAAAGCTCGGTACGATTGCAGTGCTTGGACCGACACGCATGGAATATTCCCGCGTCATTTCTTTATTGAATCTTGTCGCGAACGATTTATCGAAGGTATTGACGATGTGGTATCAAAAATATTAGCGATGTCAATATTATGGATGGGGATTTTCCCCATCCGCTTTTCAAGTATTTGAGGGAGGTGAGAAGATGGAGAAAGAACAGCGTACATATGATGAAA
>NZ_DAITON010000059.1:0-13976 GCF_036834105.1 Anoxybacillus sp.
TTCTTGGCGTAATTTTTCTAATTTTCGTTTACATTCATTTTTTTTCGCTTCGTTATTTTCTAACATCGCTTCATAAAGGGTGGCTAATTCGTAGTCTACTTCGAGCTTTAATACTTTGATTCGTCGTTCTCCATCCATTCTTTTCAATCCATCGGCAGTTTTTCGCATATCGTGCACCCCTTCCGTTTTGAAGTCTTTTTTTGAATATTTTCTTTTTTACATACTATGTAACGGAAAGGGGATATGCAACTTTACATGTTCACAATATCTCCGTTGGACAACTCTTTTACTTTTTTCATCGTTTTATATGGCGAATAGCCGCTTACTTTCTCAAATTCGTCGCACAGTTTTCGTTCTTCCGCTTTGCTTGGGACGATTTGTTTAAAGCGACGATATAAGTTCATCAGCTGTTCTCGCGCAATGCCTTGTTCGTACGCTTGTTCAATTCCTTCGTAAAATTTAATAACGTCAATGATTTCTTCTGTCGACCAGCTGTAATCAATCGGATACGCATATTTCATGATGTTCACCTTTCTTTGTTTGCTCTCTGTTTTAGTTTGCCCAACGTGTGCGAATTTGTTCCGCCTCGTTGATCATGCGCGTAAAAAGTTCGTCCACGCTCGGTACATCGCGAATAAGCCCGATCACTTGTCCCGCCCATGCAAATCCTTCTTCCGTATTGCCGTCGTAAATAAACCGCTTATTCGCTTGTCCGCTAATGTACTCTTTTAACTGTTCGTATCCTTTCCCCTCTTGTTCAAACTGTAAAATTTTTTCCGTCCACTCGTTTAACAAGGCGCGGGCAGGGGCACCGAGACTTCGTTTAATGACGACGGTATCACTTTCTGTGCGTTCCACAAGCATTTGTTTATACACAGGATGCGCATGAATGCATTCTTTCGTCGCAATAAAGCGCGTGCCCATCTCGATTCCTTCCGCACCGAGCGCTAAGGCGGCCATCAGCCCGCGACCGTCTCCGATCCCCCCTGAAGCGATGACCGGAATCGATACACAATCGACGACGCGCGGCACTAACACGAACGTCCCGATATCATGTTTACCGAGATGTCCACCCCCTTCTTGTCCGACGACCATAACAGCATCTGCGCCTAATTGTTCCGCCTTCACCGCTTGACGTACGGCGGCTACGAGCACAAGTTTTTTCACCGGCACGCCTTGTAACCGCTCAAAAATCGGCGCAGGGTTTCCACCTGTCATCGAAATGACCGGCACCTGTTCTTCGATCGCTACGTCAAGCATGTGCGCAAACGGACGCCCATGTTGCCCGATCGCAAAATTGACCCCGAACGGTTTATCCGTTTTTTCACGCACTTTTTTAATTTCTTCGCGCAGCTCATCAGGCGTCCCGAGCGACATCGCCGTAATTTGTCCTAGCCCCCCGGCATTCGATACCGCAGCCGCTAAATCAGCATATGCTAAATACGCTAAACCTCCTTGAATAATCGGATAACGAATGCCTAACAACTCCGTTACTCTCGTTTTCCAATTCACACTCCATTCCCCCTTTACTTTTTATCATTCTTCACACATAAAGAAAAGTCCTTCACAAACAATAAATGAAGAAACATACACCGTCTTTCATTTTTAAACAAAAAATCATCTTTGCAAACGTATGAAGAAGTGCTATAATTCACTTTGTTTTATGTAAATCCAAGTTAAAGAGGTGTACAGCGAAATTGTCACAGTATGAAACACCGTTATTTACCGGACTGTTAGAGCATATAAAGAAAAATCCGATTCAATTTCATATTCCTGGCCATAAAAAAGGAGCAGGAATGGACGAGCAGTTTCGCTCCTTTATTGGAGAAAATGCGTTAGCGATGGATTTAATTAACATCGGTCCGCTTGATGATTTACATCAGCCAAAAGGAATGATTAAACGGGCGCAACAGCTAGCAGCGGAAGCGTTTGGAGCGGACTATACGTTTTTCTCCGTTCAAGGAACGAGCGGGGCGATTATGACGATGGTCATGTCCGTCGCAGGACCTGGGGATAAAATTATCGTCCCGCGAAACGTGCATAAGTCTGTCATGTCAGCGATCGTTTTCTCAGGAGCGACACCGATTTTCGTTCATCCTGAAATCGATAAAGAGCTCGGCATTTCGCACGGCATTACACCCGAAGCGGTGGAAGCGGCATTAAAACAACATCCAGACGCTAAAGGGGTGCTCGTCATTAACCCGACGTATTTTGGCATCGCCGGCGACTTGAAACGCATCGTCGACATCGCCCATCGCTATCATGTTCCTGTCCTTGTCGATGAAGCGCATGGGGTGCATATTCACTTCCATGAAGAATTGCCGCTTTCTGCGATGCAAGCCGGGGCAGATATGTCAGCGACAAGCGTGCATAAGCTCGGCGGCTCGATGACGCAAAGTTCGATTTTAAACGTCAAAGAAGGGCTTGTGTCGGCAAAGCGAGTGCAAGCGATTTTAAGCATGTTAACGACGACGTCAACGTCTTATTTGCTGCTTGCTTCGCTTGATGTGGCGCGCAAAAGGCTTGCGACAGAAGGACATGAGCTTGCTGAACGAGCGATTCGCCTTGCAAATAAAACGCGCAAACAAATTAACGACATCGACTATTTATATTGCGTCGGAAAAGAAATTATCGGCACGAAAGCGACGTTTGACTACGATCCGACGAAGCTCATTATTTCTGTGAAAGAGCTTGGACTAACAGGCTATGAAGTAGAAAAATGGTTGCGTGAACGTTACAACATTGAAGTGGAGTTATCTGATTTATATAACATTTTATGTATTATTACACCTGGGGATACGGAACGCGAGACGAACATATTAGTCGATGCGCTTCGCCACTTATCAAACGAATTTCGCCATCAAGCAGAAGTCGGGAAAAAGCCGAAAGTGCTTTTACCTGACATTCCGATTCTTGCGCTTACGCCGCGCGATGCGTTTTATGCTGAAACGGAAGTCGTGCCGTTTGACGAGTCAGCCGGACGCATTATTGCTGAGTTTGTCATGGTTTATCCACCGGGCATTCCAATTTTTATTCCCGGTGAAATTATTACGGAAGAGAACTTAAACTACATTCGTAAAAATATAGAAGTCGGCTTGCCGGTGCAAGGCCCGGAAGACGATACGTTACAAACGTTGCGCGTCATTAAAGAACATCATAAACGATAAAAGCGGAGTGTAGCACTCCGCTTGTAAAAAAGAGACTGGCGAAAACCAGTCTCTTTTCTCTATATATTCTCCCCATCCCCCAAAGCTTATTATTCCTCGTCTTCACAATCGCACGTACAACATTGACCGTACAATACCGTTACTTTTTCATCTTCAAAATGATCAATCGTCGCATTGCATGTTTGACATACAATTGTACCCATCCCCGATAACCCCTTTTCGTTTGGAATGTTGAAAACGTTTTACTGATTTCATAATAATATGTCACATTTATTTTGTCAATAGGAATTAGTATGACATATTTAAACAAAAAAAGAGACGTATTTTACGCCTCTTACTCATATTGTTCAGCATAAGGTGTCGTTGGTAAAATGTCTGAGAAAAATTCGGCTAAATCTTCAGCTTGTTCTTTTGTGTCGATGCGAAATATTCGTTGTAAGTAATCGTGGTCTTCGATGTCTTTCGGGTCGAGGAGAGCTGAGCGGCCTGTTTGCATACAGATGACGAGCGGCTTGCCAAAAAACATGTTCGTATAGACGATGCCAAAATCGTAGCGAACGTCTTTTGTCGTAAAACCGACGAACCTTACTTTTACTTTCTCATGCTCATCATACAATTTTTCAAATACGTGCATACGATTCCCTCCTTCTAATAGATTAACATTCATTATACCGCATCATTTATATTTTCGCAATTATTTGTTTTTTTACATATGTACGTGATACAATGAAAGTGATTTCAACGTGTCGAGGTGAACAAAATGGGTTATACAGCTACCATTGAACTTGTCCCTGCATCAAAATGGGAGACGGTGACGTTAGAACAATGTAAGCAATTGCTTGAACAATTTCGCGATATCGCCCGCAAAACAGGCGAACAGCTCGGCTGGGGCTACGAACAGTCCGCTTTTCCATACGATATCGTCATAAACGAAGACCGCATCATCCTCGTCGGAAAAGATGCACGTTACTATATGATCGAATGCCGCATTCATGATCGGGCGGTCGAGTTCATCTTGCCGAAACAAGCGACGCACGGCGATAAAGGAAAAGCAAACGAGCTATGTAAATTTTTCGCTAAACAAATGGCAGGGAAGCTTCATTTATTTAACGGACGCATCATGTACTACTACAAACGATAAGCCCAGAACAGCTCACGGCAAAGAAAATAAATGGCGATCGTCAACAAGGTTGTCCAACATGCGCGCTTTTTCGTTAAATGAAAGCGAAGCGCAAGCAAAAAGGCTACATACATAAATATGACAAACAATAGCGCCTTAAAAATCAAATGATCGTGAGCCGATCTCCATTCAACGAGTGAAAATAAGCTCCAAATGAGTAGTTGAAGTAAAAAAACGATATACATGTTCATACACCCCTTACAACTATCATATGATCGAAAGGGAAAAAACATGAAAAAGAGGACGGCTAAGCCATCCTCTTTTTTATTTATTAATAATATGAATTGGGCTACCGAGCGCCACTTCTGCTGCTTCCATCGTAATTTCACCGAGCGTTGGATGCGCATGAATCGTCATCGCAATATCTTCTGCTGTCATGCCGGCTTCAATCGCTAAGCCGAGCTCTGCGATCATATCTGATGCGTTCGGTCCGACGATTTGCGCACCGATAATGACGCCATCGTCTTTCGTTAAGACGAGTTTTAAGAAGCCGTCTGTTTCGTTCAACGCAAGGGCACGGCCGTTTGCGCCAAACGGGAATTTGGCTGTAATGACGTCAATACCTTCTTCAATCGCTTGTTTTTCAAAATAACCGACAGAAGCACATTCAGGGTCGGAGAAGACAACGGCTGGAATTGCTAAATAATCAATTTCAGACGGATGACCTGCGATCGCTTCTGCCGCAATTTTCCCTTCGTATGATGCTTTATGCGCAAGCGGTGGACCTGCGACGACGTCACCGATCGCGTAAATGTTTGGCACGCTTGTGCGGCATTGTTTGTCGATTTCAATTAAACCGCGCTCTGTCATTTTCACGCCGATTTGTTCAAGTCCCATTTCTTCTGTGTTTGGACGGCGACCAACTGTAACGAGCACGTATTCTGCATCGATCGTTTTCGTTTCGCCATTGACTTCAAACGTCACTGTGACGCCATCTTCACGCTCTTCGACGCCTTTCGCGAGGGCGTTTGTGAAGACGTCAACGCCTTTTTTCTTCAAGCGGCGACGAACGACGGCACTCATTTGTTTTTCAAAGCCAGATAAAATTTCGTCTGCCCCTTCTAAAATGGTAATTTTCGTTCCGAAGTTCGCATACGCCGTTCCTAGCTCTGTACCGATGTAACCGCCGCCGATGACAACCATCGACTTTGGAATGTCAGACAAGTTGAGTGCGCCTGTCGAGTCAAGCACGCGCTTTGAAAATTTAAATGTTGGCAGCTCGATCGGACGAGAACCTGTTGCGATAATCGCGTTTTTAAATTTGTACGTTTGCGCGCTATTTTCCGTCATGACGCGAACGGTATTTTCGTCCACGAAATACGCTTCGCCGCGCACGATTTCAACTTTATTGCCTTTTAATAAACTTTCTACGCCACCTGTTAATTTTTTCACGACGCCCGCTTTCCATTGTTGCACTTTCGAGAAGTCAACTTTCACGTTTTCCGCGAAAATGCCCATATCTTGCGAGTGTGTCGCAATTTCATAACGGTGTCCGGCAGAAATGAGCGCCTTCGACGGAATACATCCAACGTTTAAGCACACACCGCCGAGGTTTCCTTTTTCAACGATCGTTACTTTTTGGCCGAGCTGCGCCGCACGAATCGCTGCGACGTAACCGCCAGGGCCTGCACCGACGACGAGAGTTTCTGTTTCAATTGCGAAATCGCCTACTACCATCGCATTACGCCTCCATTAACAATAATTCAGGATCGTTTAATAAACGTTTAATATGATTTAATGCGTTTTGTGCTGTTGCACCGTCGATCATGCGGTGATCGAAGCTTAACGACAACGCTAATACCGGAGCGATTACAATTTCGCCATCGCGCACGACCGGCTTTTCTGAAATGCGACCGATACCTAAAATCGCTACTTCCGGATGATTGATGACTGGTGTAAACCATTGACCACCTGCAGAACCGATGTTTGTAATTGTGCACGTTGCACCTTTCATTTCGTTTGGCATTAATTTACCTTCGCGCGCTTTTGTCGCAAGCTCGTTAATTTCTTTTGCGATCGCAAAAATCGATTTGCGGTCTGCGTGTTTAACAACTGGAACGAGCAAGCCTTTATCTGTGTCCGCTGCAATGCCGATGTTGTAGTAATGTTTATGAATAATTTCTTCTGTCGCATCGTCAATGGATGTGTTAAGCGCTGGGTATTCGCGAAGCGCAGACGTTAACGCTTTAACGACGTATGGCAAGAACGTTAACTTAATGCCTTTTTGCGCTGCGACATCTTTAAATTTCTTACGATGCGCAACGAGTTTTGTCACATCGACTTCGTCCATTAACGTGACGTGAGGGGCTGTATGTTTCGAGTTCACCATCGCTTTTGCAATTGCGCGACGAATGCCGCTCATTTTCTCGCGTGTTTCTGGGAACTCGCCTTCGAGCACGACCGGTTGTGCTGCTGGTGCCGCTTTTTGTTCTTGAACTGGCGCAGCTTTTTCTTCTGCCGGTTGTTTTGGCGCTTCCGCTTGCGGTGCTACGCCACCTGCTAAATAGGCGTCAATATCTTGTTTTAATACGCGGCCGTTTTTGCCCGTTCCTTGCACAAGACGAATGTCGACACCTTTTTCACGCGCATATTTGCGCACAGATGGCATCGCGATGACGCGTTTTTTCGGCTCCACGCTTTGTGCGGCTGGCTCTTGTTTGACTTCTTCTTTCTTTTCTTCTACTTTTGGCTCATCGCCATGATCGCCTTTAAACTTTAAGTTTTCGTATCCTGGCGCATCAAATTTAATTAACGTTTGTCCAACTGTCGCCACTGTTCCTTCGCTAACTAAAATTTCCAATACTTTTCCTTTGACTGGAGATGGAATTTCAACGACAGCTTTATCGTTTTGCACTTCGCAAAGCACATCGTCTTCGTTTACTTCATCGCCCGGCTTTACAAACCATTTGACAATTTCACCTTCGTGAATTCCTTCACCGATGTCCGGTAATTTAAATTCAAATGCCATGTATCTCAACCTCCTGTTTCTTAAATGTGGAGGGGAATGCCCCCTCCATTAGAACGTCATGACTTTTTTCACTGTTTCGATCACATCTTTAAAGTTCGGTAACCATACTGGCTCTGCTTGCGAGAACGGATATACCGTATCTGGTGCTGCAACGCGCAATACTGGCGCTTCAAGGCTAAGGATCGCGCGCTCATTAATTTCTGCTACGACGTTTGCCGCAATACCTGCTTGTTTTTGCGCTTCTTGTACGACGACAGCGCGACCTGTTTTTTCAACTGATGCGATAATCGTCTCAATGTCTAACGGCTGAACGGTACGTAAGTCAATGACTTCAACAGAAATACCTTCTTTTTCAAGCTCCGCTGCTGCTTTTAATGACTCGTGCACCATCGCACCGTACGTGATGACAGACACGTCTGTTCCTTCACGTTTTACGTCCGCTTTGCCGATCGGAATCGTATATTCGCCTTCTGGCACTTCTTGGCGGAATGAACGGTACAATTTCATATGCTCTAAGAAAATGACCGGATCGTTGTCGCGAATGGCTGAAATGAGTAACCCTTTCGCATCGTACGGCGTTGATGGGATGACAACTTTTAATCCTGGCTGTTGCGCAACAAGCCCTTCTAAGCTGTCAGCGTGCAACTCTGGCGTATGTACGCCACCACCAAACGGTGAACGAACAGTAATCGGCGCATGGAAACGTCCACCAGAACGATAGCGCATGCGCGCCATTTGACCAGAAATGGAATCCATCACTTCATATACGAAACCGAAAAACTGAATTTCAGGCACAGGACGGAATCCTTGTAACGCTAAACCGATCGCTAACCCGCCAATTCCTGATTCTGCAAGCGGTGTATCAAATACGCGATCTTCGCCAAACTCTGCTTGCAATCCTTCTGTCGCACGGAATACCCCGCCGTTTACACCGACGTCTTCACCAAACACGAGAACGTTCGGGTCTTTGCGCATTTCTACGCGCAACGCATCCGTGATTGCTTGAATCATTGTCATTTGCGCCATTGCTTATTTCGACTCCTTTTCTTTGTAGATTTCGTATTGTTCTTTTAAAAACGCAGGCATCTCTTCGTACATGATCGACATTAAGTCGGTTACTTTTTGTTTCGGTGTTTCGTCCGCTTTCTTAATCGCTTCTTTAATGTCTTCTTTCGCTTGTTCGATGACGCGATTTTCTTCTTCTTCGCTCCATAATCCTTTTTTTTCCAAAAACTTACGGAAACGAACGAGCGGATCTTTTTTCTCCCATTCATTTTCAAGCTCTTTTGAACGATAGCGTGTCGGATCGTCTCCTGCCATCGTATGTGGACCGTAACGGAAGCAAAGCGTCTCAATAAGCGTTGGACCTTCGCCGTTAATTGCACGCTCGCGAGCGTCACGCACCGCTACATATACAGCAAGCGGGTCCATACCGTCGACTTGAATGCCCGGAATACCAGCTGCCGCTGCTTTTTGCGCGATTGTTTTCGCCGCCGATTGTTTTTCGACTGGCGTTGAAATCGCGAAACGGTTGTTTTGAACGATAAAAATCGCTGGAGCGTTAAACGCGCCGGCGAAGTTAATTCCTTCGTAGAAGTCGCCTTGCGATGCACCGCCGTCACCTGTGTATGTAACTGCGACCGCTTTTTTGCCGCGCTTTTTCATGCCGAGCGCAACGCCGGCTGCTTGAATAATTTGCGCACCGATAATAATTTGCGGCGGCAACACGTTCACGTCTTCAGGAATTTGGTTGCCATGGAAATGACCGCGCGAGAATAAAAACGCTTGGTAAAGCGGTAAACCGTGCCAAATCATTTGCGGAACATCACGGTAGCCCGGTAAAATGAAGTCTTCTTTTTCTAGCGCGAAATGGCTCGCTAATTGGCTCGCCTCTTGTCCTGCTGTTGGCGCATAGAAGCCAAGACGTCCTTGACGGTTTAACGAAATGCAACGTTGGTCAAGCACGCGCGTATATACCATGCGGCGCATAAGCTCTTTCAATTGCTCATCCGTTAAGTTAGGCATCGCCGCTTCGTTTACGACTTCGCCTTCCTCGTTTAAAATTTGAAATGTCGGATACTGCTCAGCGACTTTTTCAAGTTGCTTTTTTACATCAAATAGGGGTTTTTTACCCATTTTGTTCACCTCATCCTTTCCTTTCGAAACGTAAAATGATGCACCTTTTAATTTGCCCAAAACGATTTGTTTTCACTACTGTTGTGTATCGAAAGCTGTATTAATGAACAAAGGTATTCGTATTAATACAACTGTTTTTTTACAACTTTAAGTTTACACCGTTCGACAACGCTCGTCAATCAGTTTGCTTTCACCGTTCTATATAAAAATGAAAATTAGAAATTTTTAACTGTGTTATGAATCTGTTATACTATTTTTTAAGCATCTGTATTATTTCTGTTTTACAACGTGTTTATACGTTTTACCTCGCGATTGCACTTTCAAAGCTAATCATTCATAATAAAAATGGTTTATATTGCGTGCAAGGAGTGAAAGCTACGTGATTACGATGAAAGATATTATTAAAGATGGCCATCCGACGTTACGAAAAGTCGCGGAAGAAGTGCCGCTTCCCCCGTCCGAAGAAGATCGCCGCATTTTAGCGAGTTTATTGGAATATGTGAAAATGAGCCAACAACCTGACGTTGCGAAAAAATATGGGCTTCGTCCGGGCATCGGCTTGGCTGCTCCGCAAATTAACGTGTCGAAGCGAATGATCGCGGTACATGTAACCGATGAAAAAGGCACGCTATATAGCTACGCGCTGTTTAACCCAAAAATTGTTAGTCATTCTGTCGAAATGTGTTATTTAACGAGCGGAGAAGGCTGTTTATCTGTAGACGAATCGATTCCTGGTTACGTGCCGCGCTATATGCGCATTACCGTTACGGGAACGACGCTTGAAGGCGAAACGGTGAAACTGCGCTTAAAAGGGCTTCCAGCGATCGTGTTTCAACATGAAATCGACCATTTAAACGGCGTAATGTTTTACGATCGGATAAATAAACAAAACCCTTACGACGTACCAGCTGGCGCCATTCCGATCGAACGGTAAAATAAACAAAAGGGCTTCCATGACGGAGCCCTTTTATTTTAATAAACCAAGGTGACGTAGTCCGAATAAAATACCATCTTCATCGACAGCTTTTGTCACAAAATCGGCCGCTCGTTTCGCTTCTTCATGCCCATTTCCCATCGCGACTCCTGTCCCGACAAAACGCAACATTTCCGTATCGTTTAATCCGTCGCCGAACGCATAGACGTGTTCGCGTCGAATGCCGAGCTCGTCAATCATTTTTTTAATCCCTTCTGCTTTCGAGCCACCATATGGCAATACATCGGTCGAAACAGCATGCCAACGAACGAAGTGAAACGTCGGAAACGACGTCACATACGGCTGTTCTTCTTCCGGCTTACAAAACAACAACGCTTGATAAATGTCATGATGTTCCGCATACGTTTCATCGTAAGGCGGGTGGGCAAACTTTAAGCTTCCCATGCTCTCATGAATGTACGGATGATCGGCGACACTTGCTCGCATCGTGTCGGCGTCCATAAAAATAAGCGGATGTTCGTTTGCATGCGCCATTTGTTTTAATGCGCCGAGCTGTTCCCGATCAAGCGGTTGATTGTAAATCACTTCCCCTTCAAAGACGACATATTGTCCGTTAAAGCTGACGAACGATTGAATATTTAACTCTTTTCGCAGCCATTCAAACATAAACGGCGCCCTTCCCGTTGCGATGGCTACATATACTCCTTGCTTTTTTAACGATTGCACCGCTTCATATGTCGATCGCGGCAGCTGTTTATCGTGATCTAACAACGTTCCATCAATATCAAAAAAGACGATTTTTCTCTCCATGCTTCTCTCTCCTCATTGCGAATCATAAGCGACGTCCATCAAATACACGATACCATATTTTTAGTGATGAAACAAAAAAGCGATCCGTCCCCCACTTATTCTCTTGAAGTGGGAACCTTCTCGCTAAAGACGATAAGTGAATTAGAAATCCCTTCACTACAAGTTATACTTGAACATTCGACATAGGCGTTTATAAAAAGCACAAAAAAATGGGCTCTTCACCGAAAGTTGTACTTTTTTACAACACTCTCTACTGACGTTTGTGAGAAACAATCAGCAAATTAATGATATTCTCACATTCTTATTCAGAAGCGCCCATCATTTGTCAAGTGTATGTTGTGGTGATGAACTAAAAAATTCATATTTTTCTATATACCGACACTTTCCAACCCGAACATTCATAGTACTTTCAGTTGTCGGGTTGCTAAATAGTTTTTCAAAAAGCACGGAAAGAAAAAGAGCGTTCCCTCGGGTTAAAAACATTATCCCCAACTTATTCGATTACAATTCGGATGATTGGAGACTTGAACATCACCATAGCATCATTCACATTCGCGTCGAGAACATCTTGAAAGGAAAACGGGTTACTTTTCTTCCATTTTTTATCATCATGTACATAAAATCCTTCAACATCAATATATTTATGCGTACGATCTGAAGGTACCATTTCAGCATACAAATAGCCGAAGTGTCGACTGTCTTCCTCGTTCAAAGAATTTCTCATCATATAACCAACAACGGAAGACTGATACGGCTTGTTATCATGTTTGGTGCTAATGCGAGCTGCGTCTCGATATGACTTATAAGAGCTGTAAAATTTATGATAATCTACAACTGCATTTTCCGTCGTCACCACTCCATAAAAATCCGTCTTCTTTTCTTTCGGGTCTATAAGCCACTTGTATGACAAGACGACAGCATATCGGTAATCTTCTGGATTTAGCAAAGAAACGGATATAGTTAGTTCCATCACTTTCTTTTTATGAATAGAGTAAATCGTAGATACGGTGCACAACATCTGCTTATGAAGATCACATCGGATGATTTGATGATCATTCTGTTTCCTAAAAATCTCCTGCAACGTTTGCTCATCGAGATCATTCCATTTATTTAACGAACTTTTATTTGTAAAGAAGTTCGTCTCCTTACTATTCATGTATCTTATCTCTTCTTTCGTCAGCCCTAACAAAAATAAATTCAAAATATCCTTGTTTTTTAACTGTCGATTAATGGTAGTATTCGCTTTTTCCGGTTCACTAACGAAACGCTCGACTTCTTCTTTACTAAAGCCTTGTCTTTTTTCATCCGAATGACGAACCTGTAAACTTATCTCCTGATGACCACAGCCAACTAGCATTATACACACCAAAAAACAACTGACAATCCGTTTCAACGGCACGCCACCCTTCACAACATATCTATTCACAGCAAACAGAAACCGTATCATCTCATCTTGTAAAAGAAACTGCAGCATTCGGAATTTGTGTATAATTTGTTGTTCCTGAAACAGAAATTGACGCTCCTAGCGGCAGCGACACACTAAACGATGAGTTCCATTCCGTCTTCATGTGAGTATAATTAGCATATGCGGAAGAGTTTGCTCCGGAACTCCATGAAAATTCAGCATACGTATATCCCGAATCGTCTTGTGCACGGATCCATTTTCCATTATACTGCCAAAATTCTTGATGGGAAGGAGAATTTCTATCTAGCTTATGGACATATCCTGTAGAAAATTTATATGTGGCACCGTTAAAATGTGAAGTTCTTCCGGCTACATAACCATAGTTATCATAGTACTTAGTTGTCCAACTCCCAAATATTGATTCATAGTCTACAGTCAAAGCCTCTTTATGTCCAGTTCCGAATAAGTCAACATACCGCTCATTAGAATCGTTAACCCAATCAAAATCGGATACAATTGCATATTTGGACGAACGGGTAACTGCAACAGTTAGTTTCACCATTGACGACGAGTTCGATCCCTTACAAGTGTTTCTTGGATCACATAAAGAGGTTGCTACGAAGTTCGAGTTACTTCCTATTTCTTTATAATATTCATCCCTCTGTTTTCTGTTTTTCTCAAACTCATATTTTGTGATAGGAATTAGTCCTCCATCATTCTCATCGATTTTGAAGTATGAAACGTTCACATCTATTAATTCAGGCTCTTTCATATTCTTAAAATGATCCCAGTCACTTAATGTAAAATCTTCAATTCGCTCCTTGGTAAATCCAAAATGAGCCAAAAATAAGATATCCTTCTTTTTCAGCTTCAAGTTTCTCACATCTTTGTTTTCAAAATTTATATCCGCTACATCAGACCTATTTGCTTTTAAGTCTCTAATATCCTCTGTAGAGAAACCCAGTAGTTCTAACATATCATCTACATTTTTACTACCGATTATTGTGCTAGCAAATGCTGAATTTGTGACAAACGAAACACAGAACATAACTAACATAAACAAGTTAAACAAAACCTTTTTCATTAAAACATCCCCTTATTGAATTGTATAATTTTTTAAAATTATAAAAAAAAAAGAAAAACGTCAATATATAAAGTTCATAAAGAGCCTTTCGCCATTTTCATTTTATGTAAACAAAACATGAATAAATTAAACTTTTTGATACATGGTAATTTAAGAAAACACCCCTCCCATCACGGAATTAATTAAATTATAGCATATTTTCCCATGCAAAATTTGTCGAGCATCTTCTTATAATAAATAATACTGTAGATGAGCAAATTTACTAACATAAATTTACAACCAAACAAAAAAA
>NZ_DAITON010000060.1:0-13396 GCF_036834105.1 Anoxybacillus sp.
CTTTTACTTACGAAAAAATGAAGCAATCACTACTACTTACTACTATACAGGTTTTATGTTTATTTGCCAAGAAAAAAACGAATAAACGTTCGTAAATTAATGTAACATTTGTAGTAAATAATAACAGCCATATTTCGCCGTGCGCATACGAATGGCTTGTCGTCCACCGGATAACGTAAGCAAAAACGTTTTTGTTCCTTGGTCAGTTGCTATTCCAATCCATACTGTCCCTACTCGTTTCCCTTCCAACTCACTCGGTCCTGCGACGCCTGTAAAACTTATGCCGATATCGCTTTGGCAAAGTTTTCGGACGTTTTCCGCCATCAACTGCGCACATCGCTCACTGACCGCCCCCTCCGTTTGTAATATTTCTTTCGGCACTTGCAACACTTTTTCCTTTATTTCATTCGTATAACATACTACTCCTCCTGCTATGGCTGTAGAGGCGCTCGGAAGCGCAGTCATTTCTTCTAAAAACAAACCGCCTGTTAAACTTTCAGCCACAGCAAGCGTTTTGTTTTGTTCTTTTAATGTAGCTAACAATTTTCCAAATAACGTTTCATCGTTGTATCCATAAAAATAAGGGCCGACACGTGCTAAAATGTTTTGCTCCATTTCCTTAATTAAACGCTTAGCCTCCTCTTCACGCTCATGCTTTGCGGTTAAGCGAAGTGTAACTTCACCATCAGAGGCAAGCGGGGCAATCGTTGGATTTGTCTGTTTATCGATTAAATCTTCAATTTCTGTTTCTAACTGAGATTCGCCAATGTGAAAAAAACGAAGAACGAGCGATACGATTTTTTCACGAACTTGAAGTTTTTGCAATAAAAAAGGACGTCCATATTTGATGAACATCGGTTGCATTTCTTTTGGTGGCCCAGGAAGGAGCATATACGTCGTTTGATCAATAGTCAGTGCCATCCCAGGAGCCATCCCATGTTCATTTTTTAGCACGTGACATCCTTCCAACACGAGTGCCTGTTTACGGTTGTTTGGAGACATCGGACGATTCGTTTTCGAAAAATAATCACAAATCGAACGCCATGCATCCTCGTCTAAAACGAGCGATGTATTTAACACGTTCGCAATTGTTTCTTTTGTCAAATCGTCTTTTGTTGGGCCGAGTCCCCCTGTAAAAATAATTAAATTCGAGCGTTGCTTAGCCACCTCAATCGCATGTGTAAGTCTTTTAGGGTTATCACCAACAACTGTATGGTAATATACATCTACACCAATGTCCGCTAATTGTTGTGATAAAAATTGAGCATTTGTGTTTGCAATTTGTCCGAGTAAAAGTTCTGAACCGACCGCAATGATCTCCGCTTTCATCTTTCTCCCATCCCCTTTGTATTTACTTTGAATGACGAAATGCGTGTTTATTTTTCATAAAATAATCCCATCCTGACCAAATTGTAAAGACGAGCGCTACCCATAGTGAAATGTCCGCAAACGGAAACGAAAAAAGCGAAAAAGGAATGTTGTGCAAAAGAAGAGCTGCAATGGCTACAATTTGTGTCCATGTTTTAATTTTTCCAAGCATATTTGCTGCAACGACTTCCCCTTCCCCTGCGAGCACAAGCCGTAGCCCTGTTACCGCAAATTCACGGCTAATAATGACAATAACGATCCAAGCTGGTGCCAGATCTAGTTGTACGAGGGCAATTAGCGCCGCAGATACTAACAACTTATCTGCAAGCGGATCAAGAAATTTCCCCAAATTCGTCACTAGCCCATATTTTCGGGCATAGTATCCGTCCACCCAATCAGTTGTAGATGCAATAATGAAAATAAGCGCAGCAATGGCGTGTGTGATCGGTAATTGCTCCGTCTCAATTTGGATGACACCTAAATCAATGGGCGCCAACAAAAAAATAAGGAAAAAGGGGATAAGTAGCATTCGCGCAATCGTAATTTGATTCGGTATATTCACAGTTACTAACCTCCAACACTTCATCCAACATTATTGTTTTTTGTAAATAATCATAACATCCTGACGCACATGATCGCTCGGATTAACAGGATATTCGAGCATTTGCCCGTTTATTTTCACTTCCGTATTTAATGTTTGACCGATCACTAACAACACTTCTGTTTCGTTTGTTAAGTCGAATGTTTCGGATTGATTGGCATACATCATTTTGCGTGCAAAGGCTTTCCCTTTCCCATTTTTCACTTCAATCCATGCATCGCCTTTTGTTGCAAGTTCAATGATCAACTGTTTCCCAGTTACTTCAATTGTCGACTTTCGCCCGTTCGTTTCAATTACCTTGATCATCGCTTCCGACGGCTGTTCCTGTTGTTCGTTTTCTTCCTGTTTTTCTGACTGTTGTTCATTTTGTTTTTCTGCTGGCTGTTCATTTGCTTGTTCGGATTGCTCAAATTCTGCCTTTTCATTAATAATTTGCTCTTTTGGCTGTTCATTCACCGCTCGATTTTGGAAGAAAAACCAGAGAACGACTGCTACCCCAACAACTAGTGCTCCGATAAGGAATTTTGGAAGTGCATCAAGTACTTTTGCCCCCTGTTCTGATAGCTGTCTCGATTTTACACGAGACAACTCACCAGGGAGTTCCTCCTGTTGAGTCGTTGGAATTTCATGTGCGTATTGCTCGAACAGTTCATCAGCATGAAGACCGACAGCTTCAGCGTACTGTCGAATAAATGCCCGAACATAAAATTTCCCCGGCATAATGACATAATTGCCTTGTTCAATTGCGATCAAATATCGTTTTTGAATTTTAGTAATTTCTTGTAGATCGTCTAAACTCATGTGACGTTGTTCTCTCGCTTCTTTCAAACGCTTCCCTAACTCTGTCAACGGAAACACCTTCCATCTTTAAAAATCGATATTCGAAAAACCGTCGTTACCAAAAAAAGAAGATTGATCAACGAGTTCATACGTAATTTCTTCGTCTGCTTCATGACGTAGTTCAATAATATAGTCAAAGTCATCCAACTTATATTCTGTATGCCTTACAAAAATATCCGGATGTTCAATGACTTTCGTCGCTGGTAGTCGCATGAGCTCACGGATGAGTTGCCAATGTCGTTCATTTGAGCGGCGCGTCGAAACGATTCCGTCAATAATGAATACATTGTTTTCGCTATACTCATCTTCAATGAGTTGGCTGCGAACTGTTTGTTTAATGAGCGTAGAAGAAACAAACAACCAACGCTTGTTCGCGCAGACGCTCGCAGCTACGATCGACTCTGTTTTCCCGACGCGTGGCATACCACGAATCCCGATCAACTTATGCCCTTCTTGTTTAAATAGCTCTGCCATAAAATCGACAAGTAAACCTAATTCATCACGAACGAAGCGAAACGTTTTTTTATCATCAGCATCTCGCTGAATGTAGCGCCCATGTCGAACTGCGAGACGATCTCGCAACTTCGGTTCACGTAATTTTGTTACCGTAATATCTTCCATCGTCGCTAAAATGGATTGGAGACGCTCAATTTGCTCGTGACTTTTACATAACAAAAGCATCCCTCTACGCGAGTCATCTACTCCATTAATTGTGACAATATTAATAGAAAGCATGCCAAGAAGCGATGCGATATCACCTAATAACCCCGGACGATTCATATGTATTTCATATTCTAAATACCATTCCTTCTTCTCCATATATACCCCTTCTCCCCTTTACATTACACGATGCGATCATATAAGCAACGCTTTGTCGAAACACGCATGTATGTTTATTTTACCATTTGAATGCGAGAATGAAAAGAATGGACGACTGTTTTTTGTGAATACGTAAACATAGTAAAACAAGCTGGCGAATGTCACCAGCTTGCCCTATTACCTATTTATTTTGTACAAGCTTAATCATCATGTTGGCAATCGCATGTTGCTCCTGCTCATTCGCTACGTGCCACAAATCAGCAAGTACTCGTTCTTCCGGATTTTTCGGATCAACTTGCTTTGCTAAATAGTCTCCGATTTGATAAGCGATATCCGAAATAACTTGTTGGCTCATTCCTTGTTCTTCTGCTTGATGAAGACGATCTGCCAAAAAGCTTTTCCATTGCTCAAAATTATCAAGAACAGACATATGCAAACCTCCTTGAAATTCGTTTCAAGAACAGTTTGCCACACGATGCAAAAAATTATGCTCGCTTAACAATACCAACCACCATTTACCGATAAAATTTGCCCTGTAATATACGAAGCGTAATCAGAAATTAAAAATGACACCGCTTTCGCAACTTCTTCAGGCTTTCCAATTCGGCCAATTGGGATATCATCAGTTAGCGCTCTCAATTCTTCCGAAGTGAATTCAGCAAGCATAGGTGTATCAATGGCTCCAGGGGCAATGGCATTTACTCGTATACCGCTTGGAGCTACTTCTTTAGCTAACGCTTTCACAAACGTATTTTGCGCACCCTTTACCATCGAATATAATACCTCGCACGATGCACCTGTTAACCCCCAAATGGATGAAATGACGACAATTTGTCCACGACGCCGTTGAATCATAGATGGGAGTAAACGCTTTGTCAACAAAAATGGACTCGTTACATGCAACTGAACCATCTGTTTCACCTGTTCATCCGTTGTATCCGTCATTAATCCATAAACGCTCATCCCACTGTTATGGATGAGCACATCAATAGGATGAAAAAGGGAAGAAGTTAGCACATCTACCCCCGAAGAATTGGATAAATCCGCTTTGATCGTATATATGTCCGTTGATAGTTCCCTCGCTAAAGATTGAATGGACTGCTCATTTTTATAATAATGTAAATACAATCCATACCCATCTTTCGCGAGCTGGTGAGCAATCGCGCGACCGATGCCCCCGCTCGCTCCTGTAATTAACGCGTATTTCATCTCATTTCACCTTTTTTGGAACAACTTGACATACCGTAAACTGTTCTTGCACAAAACATTCGCGAGCAACTACTTTTAAGTCATTCGATGTCAATGATTGTAATGTTGCTACAACGTCAAACAAGCTCATATGATCGAACGCATAGCGGGTAAATTGATTCGCAATATATTCAAGCGAATTTAATGAGCGTAAAAATGTCCCGATTTTTTTTCTTTTTAATCGCTCCACTTGCTCATCATCAATATCGTCAAATTGTAAAAGAATACGTTGAATTTCTTCTGCTAATCGATCAGGGTGTAAAGTGTCACCACCGATTAAACTAAACCCAAAATCGCTCTCTTCCGTATAGTCTACCATAAATGTTTCGTCAATTAATCCTTGCTGATACAACCGCTCATAGTTTAGGGAACTTTTTCCAAACAAATAATCAAGCAACAAGCCGATGGCGCATTCATGCTTTAACTTTTCTTTCCCTTTTGTATACACATTTTTCGCTTTTATACCGACTAAACATTTTGGCGTCTGCACGTTCATTTCAATTACATGTTTTTTACGTGCAACATAGGACGGTTCTTCGTAGCGAAATCGCTCAATATCCGTTGGTGGGCGGAACGTTTTTTTCGTCTGATTTGCGCGAATTTGTTCAAGCATAGCTAATGGATCAACAGGACCGGTAACAAATAGCAGCATATTGCTTGGATGATAAAACGTTTCATAACATTCATATAATAAGTCTTTTGTAATATGTGAAATCGACTCTACCGTTCCTGCAATATCGATTTTTACAGGGTGATGGTGGTACATGCTTTCAATTGTCCCAAAATACAAGCGCCAGTCCGGATGATCATCATACATACGAATTTCTTGAGCAATGATCCCTTTTTCTTTTTCCACAGTTTGCTCTGTAAAATAAGGATCTTGAACGAAGTTAAGTAATGTTTCTACATTTTTTTCGACATCTGTTGTACTCGAGAACAAGTAGGCTGTGCGTGTAAAGGACGTGAAAGCATTCGCGGATGCCCCCTGCTTACTGAACGTTTGAAATACATCGCCATCTTCTTTTTCAAACAATTTATGCTCTAAAAAGTGGGCGATGCCGTCCGGCACTTTTTTCATACTCGTTTTTCCATATGGAGTAAAGTAGTTATCCACCGAACCGTATTTCGTTGTAAACGTTGCGTATGTTTTATTAAATTCTTTTTTCGGTAAAATGTAAACATCTAATCCGTTAGCTAACCTCTCATAAAATAATTGTTCATGTAATTGATCGTAGCGAATGACTTTCATCTTTTCTCACCGTCCTTCTCTGTTAAAAAATAAATCGTATCTAATTCAACGTTTTCGCCTACTCGCACGATGTCCTCACGCGTCACTTTTTCGATCCCTTCTAGCCATTCATGAAATGGTCGTTGACGCGTTGCAATCACATTATGATAAGAAAGTTCAATCATTCCTCTTGCTGTGTCAATTGTTTCTAATAGCTGATTTCGAATGACCGCTTTTGTTTGGGCGATTTCCTCATCGCTAAATTGTCCGTTCCGCATCGCTTCTGCTTGAGCATGAATAATCTCAAGTGCTCGTTCATAATTGCTCGGTTCAATTCCTGCCATGACCATCATCATTCCTTGATGACTTTCGATGCGTGAAGCCGCATAATAAGCTAAGCTCGCCTTTTCACGCACATTGATGAACAATTTTGAATGTGTAAATCCCCCGAATATCCCGTTCCATACTTGCAACGCATCATAATCAGCATCGTTATACGTCGTATTTGTTTGGTAACCAAGATGTAGCTTACCTTGCTTCACATCTTGTTTTTCTACAATTTCTTGTACATTTGTTCGTTTCATTCGCGTTGGCGTTGTCGTCGAGCGCCGGGAACGAGCTTCTAGTGAAAAACGTTCAGCCACATCATGTTCTATATCATCTAACATCACGTCGCCCACAACGTATAGATCGATCTCGTCATGCTTTAACATATGTTCATAATGTTTGTATAAACGTTTCGCATCGATTGAATCCACATCGTGGCGTTTACCGTGAACATCGAGCGCATAGGGTGAGCCTTTATACATTTCTTCAATGAGCCGATGCTGAGCATATCTCATTTTATCGTCAAATAACGACTGTATTTTTTGTTTTAAAGCACGCTTCTCTTGCTCAACAATTGAAGCAGAAAACCCACCTTGCTCAGTAAGGGGGCGAAACAACATGTCGCTTAATAACGTCATTGCATCACGTAACAATGGGGATGTGCCACCTAAAAACTTTTCATTTGCGACATCTATCCGAATCGTAATAATATGGTGTTCACCTTTTTTCGCCAAATCAACTTGTAACGTTGCGCCGTATAACTCGTCTAAATATGTACGTAACGCTTTCATGGAAGGGTGTCTCTCTGTGGCGTTTTGTAACACATATGGAATGAGAGCGCGCATCGTTACATCTTGTTCACATAACGGTGCTTTCATTTTCAATACAAGCGTGTTTGTCTTATATTTTTTTGTTGGAATGACATGAAGACGAAGACCGCCCACTTCTTTTACTTCTTCTTGAAACATACAATCACTCCTTTTTATTTTATAGCGTCAGCATTTTTTGCCCCTCTTATCCGTTAAATAAATCGGACGATAAATATCGCTCTCCTGTATCCGGAGCCATACAGAGCACGCGTGCATCACTCGGGAGCATTCGAGCCACTTGAATCGCACAATAAGCAGCTGCGCCAGCTGAAGCCCCCACTAAAATTCCTTCCTCTGCCGCTAGTCGCCTTGCCATCGTTTGCGCTTCTTCATCTTTGATAAGCAAAATGTCATCATACACTTGTTGATTTAAAATACGAGGAATAAATCCCGGACCGGTACCTGGAATTTTATGCGGCCCTGGTTGCCCACCTGAAAGGACTGGGGATCCATACGGTTCAACAACATAAATGCGTAAATGGGGGAATTTTTTTTTCAATTCCTCCCCTGTTCCGGTCACTGTCCCACCTGTTCCTGCCGTAAGCACAAACGCATCTACTCCATCTGGAAATGCTTCTATAATTTCAAGCGCGGTGCTCGTACGATGGGCATCTGGATTCGCTTGATTTTCAAACTGCATCGGAATAAAACTATTTGGAATACGTTTAGCCAATCGATATGCTTCATCGATAGCCCCCTGCATGCGCAACGAAGCCGGGGTTAAGTGAACTTCTGCCCCATACGCTTTCAATAAATTGATCCGTTCTTTCGTCGCATTATCGGGCATTGTAATGATGCAGCGATATCCTTTTGCTGCACATACCATGGCTAATCCAATTCCTGTATTCCCCGATGTCGGTTCAATAATTGTGCTTTGAAAAGGGACAATTTTACCTTCCCTTTCAGCACGCTCAATCATTCGCTTAGCCGCCCGGTCTTTCACACTTCCACCTGGGTTAAATGATTCAAGCTTCATATACACACTAGCCCCTGTCGAAAAAACAACACGACGGAGCTGCACAATTGGCGTGTTGCCAATTAAGTCCATAATCGACTCATACGTCCCCATATTTCCCCTTCTTTCTCGATAAATTGTTTTCCCTATTTTACTATATATCGAAATGACAATGGTGTCGAAACATTTGAAGAGATCGAAAAATTACGCTAAAATACACACGTGGGTATTTAGATCGACATACAGGAGGTGATACAATGCGAAAGTATTTTGTCCTTCTATCTATGTTTCTTTTTGCTATTAGTGGATGTGCACAAAGTGGCTTTACAAACATTTCTGTTCATGAAGCTGCGCAAATGATTCAAAAAGAAAACGTTGTTGTCCTTGATGTCCGAACAGAAGAGGAGTATGCTTCTGGTCATATTCCAGGCGCTATCTTACTCCCTTTACAACAGTTGCAAGAACGCATGAATGAACTAAAAAAAGATGAGACATATATCATTGTTTGCCGTTCAGGTAATCGCTCGGCGCAAGCGAGCCAATTGTTAGTGAAGGAAGGATTTACAAATATATACAATATGACCGGCGGCATGAACGAGTGGAAAGGTAAAGTTGAAAAATAGGAGAACCGTTCTCCTATTTTTCAAACAAAAACGATAAGCGCTGCTCCTTCTCATCCCATATGAGCGCAGCATTGAATGTGCTCTCTCCCTTTTTAAACCCTTTGATCACATTCGTTTTTCCTTCTGTTAATAATTTTTTGATGTTTGCTTGTGAAATCGGTTTTCCTAACATCGTCTTCGAAATAGTAAACGAGCACTTTGTTTTTGCGTAGTTAGCACAACCATAGAATGTGCCTTTGTCAACAACTGAGCCCCCACAAAACTTACACGATCCTATAGTTTTCCCGATCGTCGTTTTTTTCTTTCTTTGGATCGATGCGGTATCCAAACCTTCAAATGACCAATGATTTGCCATTTGTACCGCATCGGTGACAATTTTCCCCGCTAGCTTTTTCACTTGTTCCATAAACACGGCAGCTGATGCTTTCGCTTCTCCAATTTCACTTAATCGTTGTTCCCATTTCGCAGTCATTTCAGGTGACGCTAAAAGATGTGGACCAACAGCCTCAATGAGTGCTTTTCCTTTATCTGTTGCATATACTTGATTGTTTTTTATTTCGATATATTGCCGTTGTTTTAACGTTGTAATAATAGAAGCACGGGTTGCCTCAGTTCCAAGCCCCTCTGTTTTAGCTAGCACTTTTTCTAATTGTTCGTCATCTAAAAATTTCCCTGCTGTCTTCATTAGCGTAATTAATTCCCCTTCTGTATACCGCTTCGGCGGCTGCGTTCTTCCTTCTTTCCCGTACACATCATATACTGTTCCTTTTTCACCTTTTTTTATATTTGGCAGCGGTTGCACATCATCCTCCTCTTTTACCATCATTACTGTCCGCCATCCAGCTTGAATTTGCTCTTTTCCTTTAGAAATAAAGCGCGCCCGTCCATCCACAACCGTTACGATTGACGTATAGCCAACGACTGCCTCAGCACAATGCGCGGCAATCAATCGTCGAACGACAAGATCGTAAATGTTTCGCTCATCACGGCTAAGTTTCATGAGGTCAGGCACTTGTTCCGTCGGAATAATAGCATAGTGATCGGTCACTTTCTTTTCGTTTACATAACGTTTATTATGTAAAATTGATTTGTGAACTAACGGGAAATATGATGCATACTCTTCCTTTTGCTCAAGCTGTTTTAAAATATAAGGAAAAGTTTCCGCCTCCCCCTTCGTCACGTATTGTGAGTCGGAGCGTGGATACGATACATATCCTTTTTGATATAGCTTTTGTAATATATCAAGCGTCTTCTGCGGGGAATATTTAAATCGCTTGTTCGCAGTTGCTTGCAACGTCGATAAGTTAAACAAAAGCGGTGGCAAAAATGTTTTTTGTTCATACGTAACTTCGTCCACTTCTACTTGTTTTTTTCTGCAAAATGCGATAACTTTTTCGGCCAGTTGTTGATCATGTATACGCGTTTCATTTTCATGCCACCACTTTCCTTCATATTGCTTTCCATTCATATCGAATGTGGCAATGACTTCCCAAAACGGCTTTGATTGAAATTGCTCAATTTCTTTTTCTCTTCTCACAATTAAAGCGAGTGTTGGCGTTTGCACACGTCCAACGGAGAACACGTCATTCATCCCTTTTTGCTTTAATAAAATGGTATACACTCTCGATGCGTTCATGCCAACAAGCCAATCTGCACACGTTCGTGCATACGCCTCTTCATATAAAGGACGGGTTTGCTTTTCGTCTAGTAGCTGACGAAATCCTTGTTCAATCGCCTTTGGTGTTAACGATGAAATCCAAAGACGCTTGATCGGTTTTTTTACACCGCTCATATAAATGATGTTTCGAATAATTAATTCCCCTTCTCGCCCAGCATCACCAGCATGAATAACTTCAGTCACTTCCGGCTTATGAAGCAATTGCTTAATCGTTTGAAATTGTTTCGCTTTTTTACGATCAATCTCATATTGAAAACGATTCGGAATAATCGGTAACGTATCGAGCGTCCATCGTTTCCAACTTACTTCATACTTTTCTGGGGAGGCTAATTCAAATAAATGTCCAACAGCCCATGTCATATAAGCCCCTTTCGGAAACAACTCATTTGGTAAAATTTCAATGTATCCATCTCTTTTTTTTGTTCGAAAAATCGACGCAAGTGTCATTCCTTGATCAGGCTTTTCTGCAATAATCACTTTCATTTTTTTCACCCCTTGACGAAAAGAAACCTGCTCAGCTAGCGAGCAGGTTATTTGGCAGCTTCTGTTACATGTTTCTTCCATTGTGTGCGCATGATGAGTGACTGGACAATTGAAAAACATCCACCAACAACCCAATATAGTGATAGAGCTGCTGGGACAGAACTCGCTCCCATGAAAATCATGATCGGCATGACGTACGACATCATTTTCATTTGCACAGCTGTTTCTGCTGTTGTAGATGGAGATAAACGCATCGAAATAAATGTCGTTAAGCTGGCGAGCAGCGGCATAATAAAATATGGGTCACGGTGTCCAAGCTGCATCCATAAAAACGAGTGCAGCTTAATTTCTTCCGTTCGCGAAATGGCGTAGTACAACGCCATAAAGATAGGCATTTGAATAAAAACTGGCAAACAACCACTCATCGGGTTTATACCGTGCTTTTGATATAATTGCATCATTTCTTGTTGCAGCTTTCGTTGCGTCTCCATGTCTGTTGCTTTGTACTTTTGCCGGAGCTTTAGTACTTCAGGGCGAATGCGTTGCATTGCGATATTAGCACGAAATTGTTTGATCATAAGCGGAAGCAAGCCAAAGCGCACAACAATCGTTAAGGCAACAATAGCTAATCCATAATTTTCTTGAAATACATGACCGAGCATAAGCAATAGCTTTGACATCGGATAAACAAAATAATGATCCCATACACCTTGACTATGTTCTGTAATCGGTACATTTCGATTACATGCACTTAATATTACAACAAAAAACGAAAACATCCATTTTTTCACGATTTTATGCCTCCTTGTTTGTAATTATAAGCAAACAAGGAGCCACCTTCCTTCTTCATCGCTAGCATGCGACTGCTCATTTATCGGAATCTTCCGCTGTCGAAACGTAACAAATCGCATACACAGCGGCATATCATACATACCACTTGCCATTACAACACCGCTTGCATCGTGAGCAATGAAACGCTGAATGAAGAAAGGATGCTTCGCTTGACGCGTCACGTAACACGTCATAACGACAATAAAAACGCTAAAAAGCGATGCATACGTAAACAAATCCAACGGGAACTCAATAAACATGCCCGAAACTCTCCTTCCGCTACCATTATAACACGGAAATGAGCAATTTACATACGCGAACGGAAATGAGCATTAATTTGTCCCTTTCTCATCGTTTCACGAATTTCTTTCATCATTTCATAGCGAATTTCTTTCGTTTGCACCCCCTCCTCACGTTTGTTGGCGATCTCAACGAGCCATTCGACGTCAGCGAAAGAATATTTCCTCGTTCCCTTCGACCGATCTGGAAAAATGAGTTGGCGTTCTTCATAATAACGAATTTGTCTCGGTGACAACCCTGTTAATTCACTCACAATACCAATCGAAATAACTTTTTTATGTTTATATGAATCCATTTAACCCTCTCCCTCAATGTAATTATTTATAACATAATCATATACGATTTCAGTAACATTTACGCGGATTTTGTTATAAAAGTTAACAAATTCAATAATATGTGTAATAAAATATAACAATAATACTGTAGACAATAACAAAGATCACTATAATGGTAGTTAAATAACGTATGCGGGAGGATGAGAAATGGGTACCCTTTTGCAAACAGCGATGAAACAGAAGCAATTTTATATTAATAGGCTCACTAAGGGAGGAAAGTTTGAACTTCATCCATTACACTACTGGACCGTATCTGAACTGCGAAAACAATATGAACTGTATCGGAGGGAAATAAGAGATGGAGAAAAAAGTAATTGATTTAGCCAAACAAATTATTGAACTCGATTTGCGGCGCGATGAGATGTTTGAACAACTTCTCGAACTGCTTGGTGATCGTGCGTATGAAATATTGCGATATATGCAAAACAAGTACTAAAGGCTCTTGTCACCGTCAAGAGCCTTTAATTTGCTCTGGCATGTGAACAATAGTCCCACTTAAGCTATCGAAACACACGCACTTGCTTATTCACAGAAATCGTAATTTCTCCTTCACCAATTTGCTCACCGTCAGCGTGCACAGGAAGACGCATATGACTACGAATATAAATATGTTTCCCCTGAAACGTATGTACTTCCTTCATTTTAATGTGACCGCCCCAAAAAACCGTCACAAATAATGCGAGCAATTTTAATCTCGACACATCATTTACAACGACCACGTCAAACTGCTGGTCATTTGGCTGCGCAAATGGAGCGATTTTCATTCCTCCCCCATAGTATGGGTGATTCGCAACGGTGACAAGCCATGCTTTTGAAAACGTATATTGTTTTTGATCAACAGTCAATCTTACAGCTGTCGGTTCATATGTAAATAATTCTTTCAATAAATAA
>NZ_DAITON010000061.1:0-13262 GCF_036834105.1 Anoxybacillus sp.
AGGAGGGTTTTATATGAAAAAAGCGTTTGGTACGTTACAAAAAGTCGGTAAAGCGCTTATGCTCCCAGTTGCGATTTTGCCGGCAGCAGGTATTTTGCTTGCGTTCGGTAACGCATTGCAAAACCCAGCGTTAATCGAAAAAATTCCAGCGTTAGAAACAGGCTGGGTCGAAATGGTTGCGAAAGTGATGGAGCAATCTGGTGGTATTGTGTTTGCGAACTTGCCGCTTTTATTTGCGGTCGGGGTAGCCGTCGGATTAGCTGGTGGTGAAGGGGTTGCTGGTTTAGCGGCCATCATCGGCTACTTAGTCATGAACGTCACGATGAGCGTCATTTTAGGCGTGACATCAGACCAGATCGGCACAGATCCATCGTTTGCAAACGTATTAGGTATTCCGACGTTGCAAACAGGGGTATTCGGCGGGATTATCGTCGGTATTTTAGCAGCGTACATGTACAACAAATACTTTAACATCGAATTGCCATCTTACTTAGGTTTCTTTGCAGGAAAACGCTTCGTTCCGATTGTAACAGCTGCATCGGCATTAATTCTCGGTATTGCGATGACATGGTTATGGCCGCCTGTTCAACACGGCTTAAACGCCTTTTCGCACAACATGATCGATGCAAACCGTACGTTAGCGGCATTCATTTTCGGTGTCATCGAGCGCGCATTAATTCCGTTCGGTTTACACCACATTTTCTACTCGCCGTTCTGGTTTGAGTTCGGTCAATACGTCAACAAAGCAGGCGAGCTTGTGCGCGGTGACCAACGCATTTTCTTCGAACAAATTAAAGACGGTGCTGAATTAACAGCAGGTACGTTTATGACAGGAAAATTCCCGTTCATGATGTTCGGTTTACCAGCAGCTGCGCTTGCCATTTACCATGAAGCGCGTCCAGAAAACAAAAAAGTTGTTGCTGGTATTATGGCGTCTGCCGCATTAACATCATTTTTAACAGGAATTACAGAACCAATTGAATTTTCATTCTTATTCGTTGCGCCAGCATTGTTTGCGATTCATACGATTTTCGCCGGATTATCGTTCATGCTCATGCACGTGTTAAATGTCAAAATTGGTATGACGTTCTCTGGCGGTGTCATCGACTACTTATTATTCGGTGTGTTGCCGGGACGTACAGCATGGTGGCTCGTCATTCCAGTCGGTTTAGTGTTCGCTGTCATTTACTACTTCGGCTTCCGCTTTGCGATTCGCAAATGGGATTTAGCGACACCAGGTCGTGAAAAAGAAACGACAGATACAACAGCGACAGCGGATGCAGGCGAACTCCCGCACGAAATTTTAGCTGCGCTTGGTGGAAAAGAAAATATTGCTCATTTAGATGCGTGCATCACACGTTTACGCGTTTCAGTAAACGATATTCAACATGTCGATAAAGATCGTCTAAAAGCGCTCGGGGCGGCTGGCGTATTAGAAGTTGGAAACAACATTCAAGCCATTTTCGGACCAAAATCGGATATATTGAAAACACAAATTAAAGATATTATGGAAGGTCGCGTGCCGACAAAAGCGGTAGAAAAAGCGAAACCAACTGTACAAGCAACAGGTGAAACAGAACAAGTCGCATCTCCGTTAACAGGAAAAGTTGTGCCGCTTTCCGAAGTGCCAGATCAAGTATTTTCAACGAAAATGATGGGTGACGGATTTGCGGTTGAGCCAACAGAAGGGACAGTCGTATCGCCAGTCGATGGAACGATCGTTAACGTCTTCCCGACAAAACATGCGATCGGCATTCAATCAAAAACAGGTCGTGAAGTGCTTATCCACTTCGGCATTGATACAGTAAAATTAAACGGTCAAGGATTTGAAGCGCTCGTATCAGAAGGAACAGAAGTGAAAAAAGGACAGCCGATTTTGAAAGTAGATCTTGCATATGTGAAACAACATGCACCATCTGTTGTGACGCCAATTATTTTCACGAACTTGCAAGCAGGAGAAACGGTAAATATCGCGAAACAAGGAACAGTAACAAAAGGCGAAGATGTTGTCGTCGTTCAAAAATAATTTGCTTGCAAAATGCGTCATTTTTCGGTAAAAAAACATAGAGGGTTTTTGCCCTCTATGTTTTCAAAATATAAAGTGAGGAGATGAGCAAGATGGAAAAAACGTTTAAAGTAACAGCAGAATCTGGTATTCATGCCCGTCCAGCAACGATGTTAGTGCAAACAGCGAGCAAATTCGATAGCGACATTCAATTAGAGTACAACGGCAAAAAAGTCAACTTAAAATCGATCATGGGTGTCATGTCTTTAGGCATTCCACAAGGTGCGCAAATTACGATTTCAGCTGAAGGTAGCGATGCAGCAGACGCGATGAACGCATTAACAGAAACGCTAGCGAAAGAAGGATTAGCTGAATAATGAAACGATTGCAAGGGATTGCTGCATCGAATGGCATTGCCATTGCGAAGGCGTACCGTTTAGAACATCCAGATTTAACAGTTGAAAAACAAACGATTGAAAACCCAGCTGAACACGTTCGCCGCTTTCAACAAGCGCTCGCTAAATCGAAAGAAGAACTTGAAGCGATTCAAGCGCATGCATTAAAAGAGCTCGGCGAAGATAAAGCGGCCATTTTCTCCGCCCATTTGCTCGTACTAAGCGACCCAGAGCTCGTCCAAGCGGTCGAACAAAAAATTGAACAAGAGCGCGTCAACGCAGAATTTGCGCTTCATGACGTTGCCTCGATGTTTATCGCGATGTTTGAGGCGATGGATAACGAATATATGAAAGAGCGTGCAGCGGACATTCGCGACGTCACAAAACGTGTGCTTGCTCATTTATTAGGCGTGACGATTTCAAACCCAAGCATGATTACAGAAGAAGTCATCATTGTTGCAGAAGACTTAACACCGTCTGATACGGCACAATTAAACCGAAAATATGTGAAAGGTTTTACAACAGATATCGGCGGACGGACGTCTCACTCTGCCATTATGGCACGCTCGATGGAAATTCCAGCTGTCGTCGGAACGAAAGAAGCGACAGCAACCATTCAAAACGGCGATGTCGTCATCATTGACGGGCTTGACGGCGAAGTCATCATCAACCCGACAGAAGAAACGATCGCACAATATGAACAAAAACGTGCCGCATTCGCTGCCCAAAAAGCAGAATGGGCAAAGCTCGTTTACGAACAAACGACGACGGAAGACGGCCATCACGTTGAGCTTGCTGCCAATATCGGAACGCCAAACGATGTTGAAGGCGTGCTTGCAAACGGAGCAGAAGGCATCGGCTTATACCGTACCGAATTTTTATACATGGGACGCAACGAATTGCCGACAGAAGAAGAACAGTTTGAAGCATACAAAACGGTGCTAGAAAAAATGGAAGGAAAACCGGTCGTCGTTCGCACGCTAGACATTGGCGGCGACAAAGAATTGCCGTATTTAGACCTTCCAAAAGAAATGAACCCGTTTTTAGGTTTCCGTGCCGTTCGTCTTTGTTTAAATATGCAAGATATGTTCCGTACGCAAATCCGTGCTTTGTTGCGTGCAAGCGTATATGGCAACTTAAAAGTGATGTTCCCGATGATCGCGACGTTAGACGAGTTCTGTCAAGCGAAAGCTGTTCTTTTAGAAGAAAAAGAAAAGCTTGTCGCTGAAGGCGTTGCAGTATCCGATCATATCGAAGTCGGGATGATGGTCGAAATTCCAGCAGCCGCTGTATTGGCGGATCAATTTGCAAAAGAAGTCGATTTCTTTAGCATCGGAACGAACGACTTAATTCAATATACGATGGCGGCCGATCGCATGAACGAGCGCGTATCGTATTTATATCAGCCGTACAATCCAGCCATTTTACGCCTCATTCATAACGTCATTGAAGCGGCGCATAAAGAAGGCAAGTGGGTTGGCATGTGCGGTGAAATGGCGGGCGAAGAGCTTGCTGTGCCGATTTTGTTAGCGTTTGGTTTAGACGAATTTAGCATGAGCGCGACATCGATTTTACGCGTCCGCTCGCAATTAAAAAAGCTTTCCAAACAAGAAGCAGAGCGCGTAAAAGATCACATTTTATCGCTTGCGACTGCAGAAGAAGTCGTTCGTTTCGTGAAAGAAACGTTCCAACAATAAGAACCGATTGCTTCGGTTCTTTTTTTATGGCAAAAATCAGTACAAAACGGTCATAGACATCATATCGTAAACCTTTTATAATAAAACTACAACTTTATTAATTTTTCGACAACATTCGACATGGCTAAGGGGGGTCTACATTGTTTCGGTCATTAACGATGAAATTAACGGGCTTAATGGCTTTATTATTAATTGTTGCACTTATCGCTTCACAGACGGTCAATTATGTACAAATGGCGTCTGTGATGAAAAAAGATGCAAAAGTGCGCGCTGAGGAGCTTGTGACAGGGCTTGTTGACGATATTGAACATAGCTTCGCTAGCCAAGAAGATGCGCTAAAACAATTTAGTGAAACGAAAGGTTTTAAGACGTTTACAAAAACGGAAGATGCACAACTTTGGCAAGAGATCGATCAACAATTCGCGACGTTTTTAAACATTCATAAAAAAGTACAATTAGCTTACATCGGTACGGCAAACGGCAAGATGTATACGACGCCAGCTGTCGATTTGCCGCCAGATTTTGACCCGACGACGCGTCCGTGGTATAAAGCGGCCGTAGCAACACCCGACAAAGTCATTTGGACGGAGTCATACGTCGATGCGGTAACAAACGACTACATCGTCACGATCGCCAAAGCGATTGTTGAAAACGGACAAGTGATCGGCGTGATCGGTTTGGATATTTCATTGAATACGCTTGCAGAGACGGTCGAACAGTTCCGCGTCGGCTATAACGGCTATCCTGTCTTGTTTGACCAAAATAAATTGGCAATCGTTCATCCGCAGTACAAAGGAAAAGATATGTCTGACCATCCGGTTGTAAAAACGATGTTTGCAAAAGAACAAGGGGCGTATGAATACGAGCAAGACGGTGAAAAACGATTATTATATTTTCATACGATTCCAAAATTAAATTGGAAAGTCGGTGTCGTATATAAAGAAAAAGATTTATTAGCGACATTAACAACAATCGGAAAAACGTCATGGACGATTGTCGTCATCGCGACAATGGTTGCTTCCCTTCTTATTTATGCCGTATCGCGTTCGATCGTCAAACCAATTATTCAGCTCAATGAGCGCGTGCAACAAGTGGCGACCGGCGATTTAACGGTGCGCGTTGAGCCGAAAGGAAACGACGAAATTGCCCAGCTCACGAGCCACTTTAACGACATGGTATCTCATATGCGTTCGCTTATTGGCGAAGTGGATCGTTCCGTTACGGAACTTGGCGCTGCGGCCGATCATTTAAGCGCGGTGTCTGAAGAGACGATGGCGACGAGCGAACAAGTGACGACGGCGGTGACCGATATTGCAAAAGGCGTATCAGAGCAAGCGAGCAATTTAGATGCGATGAACGACCGCATGAACGACTTGTCCGAAAAAATGGGTGCGGTGACGCAGTCGGCAGAACGGGTGAAGCAGCTTTCCGACGAAACGAAAGACGCAAGTTATATGGGCATTGAAAAGTTAAACGTACTTCAAGCAAAATCAGCGGAATCGCAAAATGAATTGCGCTCTGTTGAAACGGTGATCGCTGATTTAGGGGAAAAAATGAAACAAATTGGCGCCATCATTCAGACGATTACAGACATTTCCGCCCAAACGAACCTTTTAGCGTTAAACGCTTCGATCGAAGCGGCGCGCGCAGGTGAGCACGGAAAAGGATTTGCGGTCGTCGCAGAAGAAGTGCGGAAGCTCGCGGAACAATCGGCACAAGCGACAGAGCAAATTCGTCAGACGATTACGTCGATTCAACAACAAGCTTCTCTTGCGACTGAAGCGGTTGACCATACGAAACAAATGAACGACCAGCAACAGCAAGCGGTTAACGAAACGGCCGAGTCGTTTATGCATATTGCCACGATGATGGAACAGTTAACGTCAGCGATCGAACATATTTTTACACAAATTCATGACGTCAATGAAAATAAAGAACAAATTGTTGCAGCATTACAAAACTTAGCAGCGATTTCAGAACAATCGGCTGCATCGGCACAAGAAGTGTCCGCATCATCGGAAGAACAATTAAAAGCGTTAAGCACCGTCACAGAAGCAGCAGAGCAGTTAAACGACATGAGCCGCACGTTGCAGCAATTGATTCATCGTTTTCGTGTATAAAGCTAGGTATGATGCCTAGCTTTTTTTACATTTTAGTAACAATTTTTTTCCTTGATTTTTTTTCACATAATCATTACGATAAATTTAGGATGAAAGACCTATATTTGTTTGTTTTTTGGAGGAGAGGGATATGGATGGCTCGCTGATGGCGGCGCTAGAAAGTTTGCGCATTGCGCTTTGCGCGACGCGCGTGGCGATTTTTCGCTTACATACGTCAAATGAAACGTATACATTACGACGCACCGATTACGTACAAACCCCCTCTTTACGCCTTCCGTCACGCGACGAAATCGTACTTCCAGCGGAAGCTGTTCGATGTGTAGCCCATTTATATGACGGAAATGTGTTCGTCGGGCATACAGATGAATTACAAGGGGATGTGCGCACCGTTTTCGAACAACATGCGATTCAATCGTTTATGATTGCCCCCATTTTTATTCACGATGAACGATGGGGGTTTTTAAGCGTTGTCGATTGCGAACGAAGACGAGTGTTTTCCGCACATGAACGCGCCATTTTTTTTGCGCTTGCCCGCACGGTTGGCGAGTCGATGAAACGGGAACAGACGGTAAAAGAACTTCAACAGCTCAAACTCGACATGGAACGAATGAATGCGACGTTGCAACGAAAAGTGGAAGAAGAAGTGCGAAAAAACCGCGAAAAAGATTTTATGTTAATCGAGCAGTCGCGCTATGCGACGATGGGGGAAATGTTTAGAAACATCGCGCATCAATGGCGCCAGCCGTTAAACGTGCTCGGTCTACTGTTGCAAGATATACAAGAGGCATACGCGTACGGGGAGTTAAACGAATCGTATTTGCGCACGTCCATTCGAAAATGTTTTATTCAAATTCAACATATGTCGCGCACAATTAACGATTTTCGCAACTTTTTTAGGCCGCATAAAGAAGCGATTCATTTTCGTCCCATTCAAGCCATTCGGCAAGCGTTAAAAATTATTTCCGCAAGCTTAGACCATTACAATGTGCAACTTCACGTTCAAAACCGCACGCGAGCGCACATGTACGGATTTCCGAACGAAATGAGCCAAGTGCTTATTAATTTATTGACGAATGCGTGCGAGCAGTTTGCCGAGCGCGATGTCGAACGGCGAATCATTTGCATTCGCACGTATGCGGACGACTCATTCATTTACATTCAAGTGAAAGATAACGCAGGCGGCATCGATGAAACGATCGTTTCGCGCATATTCGAACCGTACGTCACGACGAAAAAAGACGGAACGGGTCTCGGATTATATATGTCAAAAATGATTGTGACGAAAATGGGAGGAGAACTGCTCGCTTCATCATCGAAAAAAGGAGCGACGTTTACGATCCGCATGCCGCGCAGTGAAGGGGGAAGGGGTTTATGACGAATATGAAAGTGTTGTACGTCGAAGATGAGCCAGGGGCGCGCGAGATGTTAATGCGCTTATTAAAGCGGCGCATTCGCGATGTGAAAGTAGCGAAAAACGGTCAAGAAGCGCTCGAATTATTTACGACGTTTCAACCTGACATTGTGATTACAGACATTAAAATGCCTTTGCTTAACGGGTTAGAGCTTATTCGCCGCATTCGTGAAAGCGATGAACATGTACAAATTATTATTACGACCGCTTATGATGATAACGACTTTTTCATTCGCGCCATTGAGTACGGCGTCAACCATTTTATTTTAAAACCGATCGACCATGAAAAGTTTTTACAATCGTTGCAACATTCCATTTATCAACGCCAACTTGAGCGCGAGCTAGAAAAGCAAAAGCAATATACGCGCACGATCATCGACTTTCAAGAAAATTTAATATGCATTTTAAATGCCGAACGTTTACTCGATTGCAATTTATCGTTTCAACGTTTTTTCGGACGAGAAACAATCGAACAGCTCCGGGCTGGTCAAACACACATATGCGACTATTTTATTGCTGAGCCTGGGTATTTTTATGTCAAAGGGGAAAAACGATGGCTTCGCCCGCTTATTGATCGCACCATTCCGTTTTTAAAAGTGAAGATGACGTGTAAACAAGCGGAAGAGCATGTGTTTTTGTTAAAGGCGACGTCTTTTCCTGATGAACCGGATTCCTATTTAGTCGTTTTTACGGATATTACTGCACTTGAAGAAGAAAGCAAACGAAATGAATTTTTAGCGACGAAAGATCCGTTAACGAAAACGTTTAACCGGCTGAAGTTCGATGAATTGTTTACGCGTGAAATTCATCGGGCGAGACGATATAAACAGCCGTTTTCCATTATTTTATTTGATATTGATCATTTTAAAAAAGTAAACGATACGTACGGCCATGACGTTGGTGATATCGTCTTGACGCGCATGTGTGAAGCGATTTCAAACCGTTTGCGCGATTGTGACATTTTCGCGCGCTGGGGCGGGGAGGAATTCATTATTTTAGCGCCGGCGACATCGCGAGTAGGGGCGTATCGTTTAGCCGAATCGCTTCGCCGCCTCGTAGAAACGGTTCATTTTCCGAAAGTGGGGCATATTACGTGCAGCTTCGGCGTGTGCGAATACGAACAAGGAATGACGAAAGAGCAAATGGTCAAACGGGCAGACGAAGCGCTATATGAAGCAAAACGAGGAGGAAGGAATCGCGTCATTGTTAGCGAATGTATATGTGAAGGGGAGGCGATGAAATGAAGACAGCCATTGTTGCAGCATCAAGCCAAGGGCTTGGGAAAGCGATTGCGACAAAACTTGTTTCACAAGGAGTAAACGTCATGTTAGCGAGCCGCAATGAACGAGCGTTGCATGCGGTAGCTGAACAACTGAATGCGCTCGGAAAAGGGAAAGCAGCGTACGTCGTAACAGACGTAACGAACAACGCGATGATCGAACAACTCGTGGAAAAAACAGTGGCGACATTTGGCGACATTCATGTATTAGTCAATAACGCTGGCGGTCCTCCAACGGGAACGTTTGCGACGCTCACAGATGACGATTGGCAACACGCGTTTGAGTTAAATTTACTCAGCTATGTTCGGCTCATTCGCGCTGCGTTGCCACATTTAAAAAAGACGAGGGGAAAAATTATCAACATTGCCTCATCGTCCATTAAAGAGCCGATTCCAGGGTTGCTTTTGTCTAATACGTTTCGGCTCGGTATCGTCGGTTTGACGAAAACGCTCGCGCAAGAGCTTGCCCCATACGGCATTTTAATCAATACCGTTGCTCCTGGGCGCATCGCAACGGAACGCGTCGCCTATTTAGATGAACAAAACGCCAAAAAACTCGGCATTCGCAAAGAAGAAATGGAAGCGCGCATGAAAGCGACTATTCCGCTCGGGCGCTACGGTACGCCAGAAGAATTTGCGAACGTCGTCGCCTTTTTATTATCAGATGAAAATACGTACATGACCGGACAATCGCTTTTAGTCGATGGCGGCATGGTGAAAGCGATTTAGATGGGAGAGAAAAGGATGGAAACGATCGGGTTTATCGGACTAGGTGTAATGGGGAAAAGCATGGCAAGAAACTTGCTTCGCGCTGGCTATTCGCTCGTTGTCTATACGCGCACAAAAGCGAAAGCGGATGACTTGTTAGCGGAAGGGGCAGTATGGAAAGAGACGGTAAAAGACGTCGCACAAGCGGCCGATGTCATCATGACGATGGTCGGTGAACCGCCTGATGTTGAACATGTGTATTTTGACGCGGACGGCATTCTTGCCCATGCGAAGCGCGGAGCGTACGTCATTGACTTTACGACGTCAAAACCTTCGCTTGCGATTCGCATTTACGAAGCGGCAAAAGAAAAAGGCATATATGCGCTCGATGCGCCTGTGTCAGGCGGCGATATTGGTGCGCGCGACGGTACGTTATCGATTATGGTCGGTGGAGATATGGAAGCGTTTTCTGCGTGCATGCCGTTATTTTCACATGTAGGAAAAAATATTGTTTGGCAAGGGAAAGCGGGGGCAGGGCAACATACGAAAATGTGCAATCAAATTGCGATTGCGACGAATATGATCGGCGTTTGTGAAGCGCTCGTTTATGCTGAAAAAGCAGGATTAGATCCAGAGCGTGTACTGCAAAGCATTTCACAAGGGGCGGCATCGAGTTGGTCGCTATCTCATCTTGCTCCGCGTATGCTTGCTGGCGACTTTGCTCCCGGCTTTTACGTGAAACATTTCATTAAAGATATGGGCATTGCCCTTGCGGAAGCAGAAACGCTCGGGTTGTCGCTTCCGGGCTTAAAGCTTGCGAAACAATTGTATGAATCGCTTGCTTCGCGCGGTGAAGAGCTAAGCGGCACACAAGCGTTATACAAATGGTATAAAGAGTGGTAAAAAAAGGTGCTGTTAGCGAGCACCTTTTTTTATATACATTTCAATGCGATCGAGCCCTTTTTGTAACGTATCGATTGAACAAGCGTATGAAAGGCGAATATATCCTTCCCCGTATGTAGAAAATGCGCTTCCGGGCACGACAGCGACTTTTGCTTCTTTCGCAAGCTGTAACGCAAAATCAAATGACGAATGATGAAACTTAGCAATCGACGGGAATATGTAAAATGCCCCGTTCGGCTTTTCGACGTCAAAGCCAATTGTGCGAAGTCGCTCGTACACATATTCCATCCGTTCGATATATTGCACTTTCATCTCGTGCGCATCGTTCATTCCGACCGTTAACGCTTCGAGCGCGGCTTGTTGTGAAATCGATGTCGCGCATGACACGTTATATTGATGCACTTTTAACATATGTTCCACGATCCATTGTCGCGCAAATACAAAACCGATGCGAAATCCGGTCATCGCATGCGATTTGCTGACGCCGTTAATGACGATCGTCTGATTAGGAAGCCATGTCGCAATGGATTCGTGTTTGCCTGTAAACACGAGCTCGCTATAAATTTCATCCGAGATGACCCAAATCGGCTTGTCTTTGACAAGTTCAGCGATTTGTTGCAATTCGTCTCTCGTTAACGTCATTCCCGTTGGATTAGACGGATACGGAAGCACGACACAACGCGTTCGTTCGTTAATGAGCGGCTCTATACGTTCCGCTAGCAGTTTAAAGCCAGTTTGCCGCGTGTCGACGTAAACGGGTGTCGCCCCGCATAAACGAATAATCGGCTCATATCCCGGATAAACAGGAGCGGGGAGAATGACTTCCGATCCTTCCGTTAAAATGGTGCGAAAGGCAATATCGAGCGCTTGGCTTGCCCCGACGGTGACGATTACTTCATCGGCACGATAATGCAAGCCGTATTTCGTTTTCACAAAGTGACAAGCGGCTTCACGTAAAGGCAAATATCCGGCGTTATGCGTATAAGATGTAAATTGTTCATCGAGCGCGCGCTTCGTCGCTTCTTTAATATGTTCAGGTGTCGGGAAGTCGGGTTGCCCGATCGTTAATGAAATCATATCTTTCTCGTTCGCAACGAGATGAAAAAATTGCCGAATGCCAGATAGTTGAATATGGCGTACACGTTCATTCATTGGAAGCATCATGATCGTTCACCTTTCTTCGTTTTTTCTTTATTAAACAATAAAAGGTGAACGTTTCGCAATGTGTTTTGCTGAAAACGTTCACCTTATGTGCTGTTCTGTCGTGTCACAGTCGATCATGCCATATCCTCCAAGTGACGATAGCGTTGAAGAAGCTCATTGTATTGGGCTGAGAGGGTAAGAAACAACGCTTCATCCCGCTGCTCAAGCGACTGATCAATGTCGCGCATGAGCCGATCTCTTTCGTAACGGAATAACGCCTGTTCGATAACGAATTGTGCAACTTGCTTATAATCGGTGAGATCGTACGGCTGCGATACGAGCGCCATATCATTGTATTTTTCATACATGTTTCATTCCCCCTTAGCGAGAAGAATAATCTTCTCCCTTTTCTACATTATAAAGAGTTTTTTGTAAATTGTAAATAAAATTTCGAAAAATAAAAATAAAAAAATAAAAGCTGACGAACGCCAGCTTCATATATTAATAACCGTAATCCCAGTCGATTTCTTCATCGTGCCAAAGAACTGCTTCAATTTGCTCATCTACTACTTCTTCTAGTCGTTCTTTCTCCACATCTTCAACGATCGTCACCGTATGGTTTTCTTCAAAAAGAATGGCTAACCCTTTCATGCCGACACCTTCTCTTTTCGTGTTTTTCTTCACAATCATTGTAACGCGCTTCGCTCGTCCACGTCTATGATGTTCATGAAACTGTCAACCTTTTTGTTTTTTCTGAAAATAACAACGAGTACATTGCCTTTCTCTCTTATGCTACAATACATATGGAACATAAGACATGGAGGCATCATATGTTTACTTCGGTCATTAAACCGCTCGTCGTTAATATCGCTATTTTATTTTCGCTTATTTTTAATGTGAATTTATTTTTTCCGTTTCGTAGAAAAATGACCTTCACATGGAAGCAAAAAGGAATATACGGCATCGTTTCATCAGCAACTGCTCTTTTATGTATGATGTATCCGATTCAACCGCTAGCGGGAACGAACTTCGACTTTCGTATGCTCGTCATTTTAGTGACGACGTTATATATAGGCAAAACGGCAGGACTGTTATGTACGGTGACGGTCGTCGTTGGCCGTTTTATTATTGGCGGACCGTTCGCTTATCCGGGCATAACGGTGTCCGTGTTTGCGTATATCGTTGGTGTGTTGTTTCGCTCATCGTTTTTTAACGTGAAAAGAAAAGTGTTATACGGGATTATGATCGTGTTCATTTACCTCATTTTATACATTGCGACGATTATATACGCTGTTCCCCCGCTTTCTTGGCGGTTTTATATCGTTTATTTCTCTTGTTTCATCGCAATGTTTTTCGCTATCGTATATGTGATTGAGCGGCTCATTCAGTTTAATGAACAGTTTGACGACATGATTTACGTCGATAAGCTTGCGACCGTGAGCGAAATGGCTGCCTCGTTCGCCCATGAAATTAGCAACCCGCTTACAACTGTGCGCGGCTTTGTGCAATTTTTAAGCGAAGATACGAACGATGAAAATGTAAAAAAGTTTGCCCCAATGATTTTAGAGGAGTTAGATCGAACGAACGAAATTATTACCGAA
>NZ_DAITON010000062.1:0-12999 GCF_036834105.1 Anoxybacillus sp.
ATGAAAAAGCTTGTCGGACATACGACAAGCTTTTTTTCATCATCTCGGCACATCGCTCGCAACAAAGGCAAAGGATAGACGATCTTGTACAGGAATCCAAGCACCGATACCTTGTGATGTAACGTTTTTCACGACAATACTTTTTTTCTTTCCTTTTAAGACGATATATACTTCGCCATACGTCACTTTTCCCTTTTCGTTTACCGCAGGGGCGTAAGCATATAAATATCCTAACTTTTTCGGCGGAACGTTATATGCTTGTTCTTTTTTCGTCCCCATACCAATCCATGTGCTGAAAGAAAGTGGCAAATTCGTTTTTTTCATTGCTGTTAAAAGCATCATTTTTTTCACATCTTCTTCGTTTGGGATGCTCGCTGTTAGCCCCCCGCGCACTTGCTTTTGCATCTCTTGTCTATATGTTAGTCGGACCGCTGTTTTCCCACCGCGATTGTCAATAAAGTTTGTATTCACTTTTTGATACTCCCAGTTCGTTGATGTTTCTGTCGATTCGTAATTCAACGGCCATTGCCCTAAATAAATCGTCGCCTCATAACCGATCGCAAATGGCGTACTTGAAATCGACGATTCATTTAAAAGACGAATTAATTCCGGATTTTCAATGTTTACATTCGCCGACTGAAGCAATTGTTTCGCTAGTTCGCTCGGTTGTAAATACGGCAAATTTTGTGTCGGATTCGGATACGTATTTTCTTTTGAAATGTCAATGACCGATGAAGGAAGTTTGACAGTTGCTTCACTAACCGTTGGCATACATGCGAAAATGAGTATCATGCTTAAAGCAAACCATCTTTTCATGGTGTAAACTCCTTTCTTTTTCCGTCGTTCATCGTTATTTTTTTCAAAAGTGAGCAATTTATCCTCTCCATAAAAAAAATCCGCCAGCGATAACTGACGGATTACAATAAATAAAATCCAATTCCCATAATCATATAAGCTGCAAGAAGTGTAGCCCCTTCAAACCAGTTCGTATCTCCATCGTTGGAAAGAACGATCGTTAATAAGACAGCTGTCACCATCGCCACAAGCTCTGGAAGCGTAAAGATGAGGGCCATTTTCGTCGGGAATGCAAGCGACACAAGCACTAATACAGGTGCAACAAACATCGCAATTTGCAGCGTCGAACCGATCGCAATTTCAACAGCAACGTTCATTTTATTTTTATATGCCATAATGATGGCGGAAGCATGCTCTGCAGCGTTTCCGACAATGGCAACAATAATGACCCCGATGAATAGTTCACTCCATCCAAATGAATGAGCGACGACTTCAAACGTATGAACTAAACTTTCGGATACGTAAGCAACCGCGACGGTGGCAATGGCTAAAATGAGCATCGCTTTTCCTTTTGACCATTCTGGCTCCTCATGTTCTTCCACATCTTCTTTATGTTGATATACACCGCGATGAGTAACGAGTTTAAAATATAACGCAGCTAAATAAAGAGCGATCATAATTATTGAAATACCGATACTTAATGATAACGTTTTTTGTTCATTCATCGTCATCGAAAATACTTCTGGAATGACAAAAGCAACTAAAATAGCAAATGTTAGTAAACCTGAATTATGACGCGCATCATATACGTTAAATGATTGCCGCTTATATTTCAAACCACCAACAAAAAACGATAAACCCGCTACAAGCAATAAGTTGCCAAGCACGGAACCCGTTAACGATGCCAACACAACACTCACTAAGCCAGCTTTCAACGCAAAAATGGATATAATCAATTCTACGGCATTGCCAAATGTCGCATTCAAAAGTCCACCGATACGAGGACCTGCCACGATTGCCAAACTTTCTGTCGCTCGTCCCATATAACTAGCGAGCGCAATAATTGTGACACAATAAACGACAAACATCGGGGTTGCAGACCAATGAAGTAAGCTTCCCGTAACAGAAAGTGGAACACCGATGACCGTTAATAAAAAAAAGATGCGTTCCATCCAATCGTCTCCTTTTCATTTATGGGATATCAACCATATTTTACACAAATCCACTCCCGTTTTCATCCGTCTTTTTCGTTGCTTCTTTTCATGAAACGTTTTAACATCGAACATAGTGAACGTATTACAGGAGGTCATTATGCAACAACGTCATTTTTTCATTTTAGTTAGCATCGTCATGATTTCAGGTCTCTCTCAAGGGCTATTGTTGCCGCTCATCTCTATCATTTTTGAACAAAGTGGGGTGCATTCATCGCTTAGCGGTATACATGCGACAGCGATGTACATCGGCGTTCTTGTCGTGTCACCGTTTCTAGAGCGTCCGCTTCGCCGCTACGGCTTTAAACGTTTAATTATGTTCGGTGGAGCGATCGTCATCGTTTCTTTGGCGATTTTTTCAGTTTCATCATCGCTTTTGTTTTGGTTTATGCTTCGACTGCTCATTGGAATTGGCGACCATATTCTTCATTTCGGTTCTCAAACGTGGATCACGTACGCTTCTCCCTCCGACCGACGAGGGCGCAACATTTCGTTATACGGCTTGTCGTTTGGCGTCGGCTTTATGATCGGACCGCTTCTCGTTCCGCTTGTTCACATACATGGGTCGTTGCCGTTCATTGTTTCATCATTGCTTAGCTTATGTGGCTGGATATTGTTATTTTTCTTGCCACATACATATCCGCGAACGGAAGAAGCAGAAAAAGTTGGAGCGACACGCTTTTTTCAAGCTTGGAAGCAAGCATGGCCAGCTTTGTTGTTGCCGTTCGGCTACGGCTTTTTAGAGGCATCGCTTCATAGCATATTTCCGATTTATGCGCTAAGAAACGAGTTAACCGTTGAGACAGTTGCGATGATGCTTCCTGCGTTTGCCCTTGGCGGTATCGCTTTTCAACTTCCGCTGGGAACGTTAAGCGATCGCTTTTCACGAAAAACGATGATTATTATTTCATTAGCTGTAGGTACCCTTTGTTTTGCTATCGCTACATGGTTTTCTTCTCCTGTGCAACTAACAATGACGTTTTTCGTTGCCGGTATGTTTGTCGGTTCGCTTTTTTCACTTGGCATGGCATATATGGCGGACTTGCTGCCAACGTCGCTTCTTCCTGTCGGCAACATTTTATGTGGTATGTTATATAGTGTCGGGAGCATATGCGGTCCTGCCATTGGTGGCGCTGTATTACAACAGCAAGAGGAATTATTTTTCTTCAGCATGAGTTCTCTTTTACTTCTTTTACTACTCGCCCAGCGCCCGTTCATAAAATTTTCAAAATATTTTTCTAAAAAACACGAAAAAAACGTTGACGTTTTTTGAACCTCTGTTATATAATACAATTAAACAAAACAAACTGTTTTAAAACAGAGGGGAGAGCGATGATGATGAGTAGAGAAGAAAGAAAAAATATGATTGAGTTTATTACAAAATTGCGGGGCTTTAACCAAGAACAGCTCGTTTATATGACAGATGCAGAAATCGAACATATTTACAACCAAACGTACTACCATTACGAAGAAATCGCAGAATAAAGAGGGATGCGTAAGCACATCCCTCTTTTTTTTTAATGATATCCGTTTTGTCCATTTGCACTGCTGCTCGTTTTATGTTTCGGACGGCTTTTTCCTTTTTGCTTTGTCCCACCGTCTTTTTTCGTCTTTTTCGTCATCGTCAATCCCCCTTCATCACTATTTTCGCTTTTAAGCGTCCTTTTTATGAGAGGGAATGACTACCGTATACGCATTTTTCCTTCTTTTTTACAACAAAAAATGGCGTTTAACTCCCCACCTAACACAATCATCATCCCTGATAAGTAAAACCAAACCATGAGCGCGATGATTCCACCCAAACTACCATACATGGCAGAATAGTTGCCAAATTGATTGACGTAATACGAAAAAGCGAGTGAAACGACCATCCATCCGACTGTTGCCAATAGCGCCCCGCTCCACACGTCACGAAACCGAACGTATTTGCTTGGCGCAAATACGTATAGTACAGAAAATACAAAAAATAAAATGATGAAACTAACGAACCAACGGATCGTTTCCCATATGTGTAAAAACACATGCGACAGTCCGAATGCAGAAAAAAGAAACGTGCCGATCATCTTCCCGAATACAGGGAAGACGAGCGCGACAATAATGACAAAAATCATCGCAAAAGTAAGCAAAATCGAAACTCCACGAGCAACGAGAAAAGAGCGCGTTTCTTTCACATCGTATGCTCGATTTAATGCCCGAATAATGGCCGACATGCCGTTCGATGCAGCCCACACCGTAGCAAGCACGCTAAAAGATAACCACTTTCCACTTTGCGATGCTATAAGTTGTTTAATGTTTGTCTCAATTAAATGCGCCGTTTCACTTGGCGCATATTGACTGAAAAAGGCGATCACATCTTCATGCGGAATCGGCAAATATGATAAAAACGTTAACAAAAACAGTAAAAATGGAAATAGCGACAGCAAAAAGAAATATGCCAACTCAGCGGATAAATCAAAAATTTCATCCTCTTCAAACCGTTTCATTAGCTCACGAACAACTGAAAAGCTAACAATCATCTCCCACCCCACCTCGCTTCTACGAGGAACGTTTACGAATCAGCTCCTCTATCCACTCCATTACTTGTGGTGTTGTTTCTTTTACTTCACTTAGTTTATTCACAATAAACTGCAAATCATTCACCATTTCGTCCACATGTTGTCGCGTTTCATGAACGGTTTCCTTTATTTCTTTTACATGATCGATCCACTCAACACACGTGTTTTTGATCGCTTGTCTCGCTTTTTTGTTTCCCAACAACAAAGCAACGCCGACGAGTACAATCCATTTCTCCTTCCCCATTGCTTCTCCCCCTCTTACAACGAGTGATCTCGTTTGATTCGCTCTAATATATGTTTACACCCTTCCTCTACTAATTCGTACACTTCTTCAAAATTTCCTGTAAAGTACGGATCAGGAACATCGTCGACACGACGATTAGGTACAAAATCCATAAAGCGAGCAATCACAGCGCGACAATCTTCGCCGACTAAGCGGCGAAGATGAGCAATATTCTCGCTATCCATACCGATGATATAATCAAATGTATGGAAATCGTCTTTCGTAACTTGACGCGCTCTCAACCCTGTAAAGTCTATTTTCTTTTCTGTTAAAATGCGCTGCGTCCCATGATGAGGAGGCTTACCGACATGCCAATTTCCCGTTCCTGCCGAGTCGACAGAAATGATGTGATCAAGCCCTTCCTGTTTGACAAGATGGCGAAACATTGCTTCCGCCATCGGAGAACGACAAATGTTTCCTAAACAAACGAATAATACACGAATCATTTCATTTCACCTCACATATCAAACAATGATACAATGAACAAAATCATACATGAAAGGATGACGATTGTGCGTTTATCAGTTGAACAAATGATTGAACAAATAAAAGAAAAACTAAAGGTTTTAAATTTTGATGCGATTAAACCGCACCATTTTGACGAGCAACTGTACGATGAATTAAAAGATATATACGATATGGTAATGAAAAAGCAATCGTTTAGTCCAAGCGAAATGCAAGCGATCGTTGAAGAGCTTGGAAGCTTACGCAAAAAGCTATAACGCCTGCCCGACGATCAATAGCGACGGATGATCGGCAAGGGCAATTTCTTCATGTGTATCTATATAACGTACGTATGGACGTTGCATATGCTCGATAATTTTTGTGACGATGGCGTTTCTTCCGTCGCTCATTTTCACCATCGTCCCCGGCAAATATGCAGGAATCGTCTCAACGAATAGCCGTACAAGCTGTTGGCTATAACGAATGCCGCTTCGTGCCATAACAATTTCCAAAGCTTCATGCGGTGGCACAAATTCAACTGAAATTAAGTTTTCATATTCATCAGCGATGGCACAAATTTGGGCGTACAAATGAATGCTTGTTTCTGTTAACCCGCGCGGCGTACCTGAACCATTCACATGTTCGTGATGTTGGTATGCTACATGCGCACATAACAAACTTAGTTCACGTTCTTTCCGTAAATATTCAAATCCTTTGACCGTATGATGTTCTTCTCCTTCTAGCGCTTTCCCAACGTCATGAAGCAACGCGCCAAGCGCTAAATCGCGCAGTTGCAAATCGTTACAATTCATTTTTTTTCCTAGTTGCAACGACAATAACGCAACGTTCACCGCATGGGCATACGGCTGTACCTCCATGGCAATGGATGTTGCAGGAATAACAGCTAACACTTTTCTTTTTTTCACTTCATCGACGAGCTTTACTGCTAGTTTAAACAACGAGCGGAGCGGTAATTCTTCGCGCTTTCGCACCGCGTCAAATGCTTCCTCTACAACATCGATGGCGTCAATCCACGATGGCATATCGAGCAACTCTTCCAAAGTAATCCCTTCAGATGCGGCATCTTCAACAAACACATAACGAATATCCATCTGTTTTAAACGTTCTACATATTTTGGATGAATTTTTCTCCCTGCCGCCAACAGCACGCGACGACGACGATCGTAAATGGGACGTGCTAATTCCATCGTTCTTTCATCATATTCTTCCAATAAAATAAGCCGCAAATATACTCCACTCCCTTCAACATCTCCCATACAAACAGTATAATCATGTTTTTTTTCGTTTGCCATGCTGTTTTTTAAAAATAAATTCCTATAGAAAAACTAGGATTGACATTCGGTTGAATTGTGTTAAAATTTAAAACAATCAAACAGTGAGGGTGATGAAGCATGATTACGTATGAAACGTGGGATGATGTCCAAAAACCTACTTTTCCAATAGATAATGAGGAAAAAGGAGCTGTACATGTATTGACATGGGCATACGACCATTACGGTGATGATCTTTTATATGCATGTAGCTTCGGTATTGAGGGCATCGTTTTAATTGACCTTATTTCTCAAGTGCGGAACGATGCTGAAATTGTGTTTCTCGATACGCATGTACATTTTGCTGAAACGTATGAAACGATCGAACGTGTGAAACAAGCGTATCCTCGCTTACGCATTCATTTGCAGTCCCCATCTTTATCGCTTGCAGAGCAAGAACAACAATTCGGGGCTGAGCTTTGGAAAAAAGATCCGAACACATGCTGTGAGCTAAGAAAAATTATTCCACTACGTCAAGCGATCGCAGGGAAAAAAGCATGGATTTCTGGACTAAGGCGGGAACAATCACCTACCCGGCAACACGTCCAATTTATAAATCTCGACAAAAAGTTCAAAAGCATTAAAGTTTGCCCGCTCATTCATTGGACGTGGAAAGATGTATGGCGCTACGTTCATCGGCACAATCTTGCCTACAATCCGCTTCATGATCGCGGGTATCCGAGCATCGGTTGCGCGCCATGTACAGCACCTGCTTATACGGAGGAAGATTTACGCTCTGGGCGATGGGCCGGGCTAGGGAAAACAGAATGCGGCTTACACGAGTCGTAAAGGGGGGAAGGCATTGGTTATAGCTGCTTTTATTATCGCCTTTTTCTTTGCGATGAACATTGGAGGAAGCGGGGCGGCAGCAACGATGGGAGCCGCTTACGGATCAGGCGCGTTATCTAACAAGCGTATCGCTTTAGTCATATGCGCTATCGCGATTTTCCTCGGAAGTTTAAGCGGAGGAGAAGTAGTAAAAACGATCGGCTCTGGTATTGTTCCTTCATCCATTTTACAAACGGAACTTGTCGTGATCGTTTTAGCTGCAGCAACGATTTCATTATTTGCCGCAAACGTTCTTGGCATCCCGCTATCAACAAGCGAAGTAACCGTAGGATCGGTCGTCGGAGCAGGAATCGCCTATCAAAGTTTATATGTCGGCAAACTGCTTTGGATCGTTTCGTTTTGGCTCATTACACCGCTTGCAGCTTTTTCGCTCGCTTTTTTAATTGGCAAATGGTTAAAACGAAAAACGTTTCAACAAAACAAATGGATCGGCTTTTTGCTTGTTATTGCTGGTTTTTTTGAGGCGTTTTCAGCCGGAATGAACAATGTCGCGAACGCCGTTGGCCCTCTCGTTGGAGCAGGCTTGTTATCGGTGCAACACGGCATCATATTCGGCGGACTGTTCGTTGCGCTCGGTGCACTTTTTTTCGGCAGTCGCGTATTAGAGACAAATGGAAAAAAAATTACCGCCTTCTCACAATTAGAAGGGTGTATTATTTCCGGGATCGGTGCAACGCTTGTCATTATATCTTCTTTGTTCGGTCTTCCCGTCCCGCTCACTCAAATTACGACATCAGCCATTATTGGTATCGGTACAACAAAAAGCGGCTTTTCGATTTGGCAAAAACAAATTGTTATTCAAGTGCTGAAAGTATGGGTCGTTTCCCCTATTTTCGCGCTAGCTGTCTCATACAGCTTAATTAAATTATTGCTTCATAGCGATATATATACAGCCATCGCCATCGTTAGCGTTTGTTTCGCTACGCTTGGCACAATGAGCTTAAAAAAGACGATGACAGAAGAGCGCCGTTCATTTCACGAGCATGGCGGCGGCATTTAATCCTAGTTATTTTATAAGAATAATAAGTTTAGGAGGCGTCTAAGATGAAACAAATTCCATTAAGTAAAGCTGAATTAAGTGATCTCGAATTACTTGCCATCGGCGGATACGAACCGCTTACAGGCTTTTTAGGAAAGGATGATTACGATTCCGTTGTCGAAACGATGCGGCTTGCAAACGGGGCAGTATGGAGCATTCCTATTACGCTTGCGGTAACTGAACACGATGCGAAACAGCTGGCGCTCGGTGACGAAGTCCAACTCGTTTATGGGAAAACGGTATACGGAACAATGGAAGTGCAACATATATACCGCCCAGATAAAAGAAAAGAAGCTCAACTCGTTTATCAAACAGACGATGTCGCACATCCAGGGGTAAAAAAGCTATTTGAAAAACCAGACGTATATATTGGTGGATCAGCTAAGCTCGTTCAACAAACAAACAAAGGAATTTTTTCTCCATTCTTTTTCACGCCAAGCGAAACAAAACAACGGTTCGCAGAGCTCGGCTGGAAAACGGTCGTCGGATTTCAGACGCGCAATCCCGTTCATCGCGCGCATGAATACATTCAAAAGTGCGCCCTTGAAATCGTGGATGGTCTTTATTTAAATCCGCTCGTCGGGGAAACGAAAGATGATGACATTCCAGCCGATATTCGCTTAAAAAGTTATCAAGTGTTGCTTGAACATTATTATCCAAAAGACCGCGTCTTTCTTGGGGTGTTTACAGCTGCTATGCGTTATGCTGGTCCGCGTGAAGCCATTTTCCATGCGCTTGTGCGCAAAAATTTCGGCTGCACACACTTTATTGTCGGCCGCGACCATGCAGGAGTCGGCAACTATTATGGCACATATGACGCACAAAAAATTTTCTTACAGTTTACAAATGAAGAACTCGGCATTACTCCGCTCTTTTTCGAGCATAGCTTTTATTGCACAAAATGCGAAGCGATGGCGTCAACAAAAACATGCCCGCACGATACAACAGCCCACGTCGTTCTTTCCGGGACGAAAGTACGGGAAATGTTAAGAGCTGGTGAAATGCCGCCAAGTACATTTAGCCGCCCAGAAGTTGTGCGCGTGCTCATGGACGGCTTACAAACAGTCGGAGGTGGACGATGATGAATATCGTTTGGCATGAAGAGAGTGTAACAAAAGAAGATCGAAGAAAAAAAAATAACCATCATAGCTTCGTTCTTTGGTTTACTGGGCTATCAGGATCAGGTAAGTCTACATTAGCCAATGCAGTCGCTAAAACGTTATTTGAACAAAACATTCACTGCTATGTGCTTGATGGAGACAACGTACGCCACGGTTTAAATAGCGATTTAGGCTTTTCTGCTGAAGATCGCACTGAAAACATTCGCCGCATTGGCGAAGTTGCGAAATTGTTCGTAGACAGCGGACAAATTGTGCTGACTGCCTTTATTTCTCCTTTTCGTCAAGATCGCCAACTTGTGCGCGACAAACTAGAACAAGATGAGTTTGTTGAAATTTATGTCCGCTGCCCGCTTGAAACGTGCGAACAGCGCGACCCAAAAGGGCTGTATAAAAAAGCGAGACGTGGCGAAATTCGCGACTTTACCGGCATTGATTCACCGTATGAACCGCCAATTTCTCCAGAACTCATCGTTGATACGGATGAACATTCCATTGAACAGTGCGTACAACAAATCATTGCTTATTTACAACATAAGCGATGGATCTAGGAGGAAAAAATGGGAAAAGTATATTTAGTCGGTGCCGGCCCTGGTGATCCTGAGCTAATCACAGTAAAAGGATTAAAATGTATTCAACAAGCGGACGTCATTTTATACGACCGCCTCATTAACGAACAGTTGCTGTCGTATGCAAAACGTGATGCGGATTTGATTTATTGCGGAAAGTTACCTAATTACCATACAATGAAACAAGAAACGATCAATCACTTTTTAGTGAAACATGCGAAAAAAGGAAAAATCGTGACGAGATTAAAAGGCGGCGATCCATTCGTATTCGGGCGCGGTGGTGAAGAAGCGCAAGCGCTTATGAAACACCACATTCCGTTTGAGATCGTCCCAGGCATTACATCGGGCATCGCTGTTCCAGCATACGCGGGCATTCCTGTAACACATCGCGACTTTAGCGGAAGTGTAGCCTTTGTCACAGGTCATCGGCGTCTCGATGCAACAGATGCGATCCAATGGGAGCATTTATCTAAAGGAGTCGATACGCTCGTTATTTATATGGGCGTCAAACATCTCCCTCTCATTTGCAAGCAGTTGCAATTGTATGGCAAGCGACCACAAACGCCTGTGGCGATTATCCAATGGGGAACGCTTCCTGAACAACAAACAATCGTAGCCACGTTACATACGATTGTCGATGTTGTGAAAAAACAGCCGGTTTCTAATCCAAGCATCATTATTGTTGGAGAAGTCGTGAAGCTACACGAACAACTTCAATGGTTTGAAACGATGATGAAAGAAAAAATTGCGCACGGAATGAGGTAGCATATGAAAGCTGTTCTATACATTTGCCACGGAAGTCGAACAAAAGAAGGACAAAAAGAGGCGATTGCTTTCGTCGAGCGCCTCTCTTCTTCCATTTCTGTACCGATTCAACACGTATGCTTTTTAGAATTATGTGAGCCGAACATTATAACAGGTGTAGAGCGCTGTGTTCGCGATGGGGCGACGACCATTTTCGCTATTCCGCTTTTATTATTGTCCGCTAACCATGCGAAGCGTGACATCCCGTTTGAACTAGAGAAAGCAAAAGAGATGTTTCCTTCTGTAACGATCACGTACGGAAAGCCATTCGGTGTACAACACGATATGATTTGTGCGCTACGCGATACGATTGAAGAAGCGGACGCCATTATGCTTGTTGGCCGCGGAAGTAGTGACAATGAGGCACAAGAAGACTTTAAGCAAATCGCCTATCTATTACAAAACGAAACAAATATTCCTGTATATCCATGTTACTTAGCAGCTGCTTCCCCTTCGTTTTCCGATGTCGTCGCCTCCCTTGCCCATGCAGCGCGCTATAAACGAATAGCTGTCGTACCATATATTTTATTTTTTGGTCAGCTGCTTAACTATATTCAAGAAACACTACAATTTTATCAAACGAGCCGTGTATCGTTTACGTTATATCCACCTGTTCGGACGTACGATGTATTAGACCGACTCATCGCAAAACAAGTGAACGAATGGATGTGAACGTATGTTTCCTCTTTTTGTACGAATGACAGGAAAAAAAGTCGTCATTGCTGGGGGAGGCCAAATCGCTTATCGTCGTCTTCTTCCGCTTCTCGATGAAGGGGCTTGCATCACCGTCATTAGCCCAACAGCTATCGATGCCATTGTTCATTTAGCTGAGCAAAAAAAAATCATATGGCATGCCCGCCACATTGAGCCGGCCGACTATGTTGACGCATTTTTCATTATTGCCGCAACGAACGATCGACATGTCAATGAACAGATCGCTACACATGCAGCACCAAATCAGCTTGTCAACGTCGCGAGCGATCATCTTGTTGGTAACGTCCATGTTCCTGCTTTTTTTTCACGTGGGAAATTAAAAATTGCGATTACGACAGGCGGAGCCAGTCCAATACTTGCTAAGGAAATAAAAGCACAGCTCGAACAAATATTTGATGAATCGATTGCTCATTACATCGAAGAGCTATATGAGCAACGGCAAAAACGAAAAGAGCCTTGACCATGTTGATCAAAGCTCTTTTTTCTTATGCTTCCAATACTAGCACTTCTAATGCAGGAGTGCGGGATACGTAACCGACGGCAACGACCGTATAAGACTTATTTGGTTGGAAGCGTACATTGGGAATAGATAAAACAACTTGATTTGTCCCTGCTACACGCACATCGACGTGCAGCTTTTCATTGACGGGCGCTTCAATATAGTCTGTTACTTTCCCAAACGAAGCATTTCTAAACAGAAGATCACCGCTCCGCAATGCAATATCTACCGCGGGGGCATCTGGTGAAAAGTGAGCAAAACGAACTTTTGCTTTACCGTATGGAGCATAAGGTTCATCAATAATCGGAAGGAGCTGCAAGCGATGCACATCACCAATGACGGCAAGCGTATAGGCCATTTTCGGCAATACGTTCACCGTCTGGCTGAAAACTGGGGACGTCGTATGTCCTGCTGGATAAATGTCGACGCGATGTTCCCCTTTCGGCACTTTCATATATTGGCTTAGTTGTTTATATTTCATATTGCGCAATACCTTTTGCCCATTAATATACACATCGACCGCTGGAGCGTTAGGTGAAGCATGAAATACGCGGACACGCCCATCGTCATCATCTCGCTCTTCCTCGCGCACCTTCACCATTTTTTCTACATACTCCATATGTTTTCGCATATACTTTTCATATTGATCTCGATCACGATATTGATAGTAACGCGCGAATAAATCGTACATAACCGCTTTTTGAATGTAGCGATCCATTTCGTTCACAACAGTCCCTCCTCGTATAGTATGTTTAGAAAGATTTTTAAATCGAATTTCCAGTTCGATA
>NZ_DAITON010000063.1:0-9958 GCF_036834105.1 Anoxybacillus sp.
AAAAAAGAAAATGGCTGCATATTGTTTTTGAATTTTCGCTTTGTCTGTTGTAAAACGAAAGTGCTCTTGCATGGGGATTCTCCTTTCGAATGTTTGGTAGCACTTTCATTCTACAGGAGATCCGCAGGCAAGGGCTATTTTTATGCTTACTCGATTTTATCTAGCACCACGGGTTTATAATATAATTTTACTGTAGATGAGCATTTTTTATTACATTAATTTCCACCCCCCGAGAGACGAACAGGGTACCCCTTAGGCGACATGGAGCTGTTTTTTTGATCACATCAATGGGAATATTTTGTTTAGCAGCATCATAGATGAACTCGACGACGCTGTGTCCTTTCCGAGACCGAAGAAGCTCCAGCCCGGAAGAGATGTCTTGTTGCGATTCCGCGATGCTGTATACGCAGGCTAATAGCACCACGATCCTATACCGTTTCACCCCCCGAACGTGGCGAACAAGGTGTTATATGCAGATAAATATTATGATGAACTTGTTTTCTTAAATTATTTTATGACCATATGAAATTGAAAGTGACTAGGTTATTACAATAATAAAAAGACAGTTCACTTGCTCATTTATCTACTCTATGTTACTATGTAGTAGTACTCAATATTATTGAATACCAACAATATTGAGTACTTAGGAGGTGTTTCTTTTTGGATAATCTAAGTGAAATGTTGAAAGGGATTTTAGAAGGCATCGTACTAGAGATTATAAGCCGTGGTGAAATATACGGCTATGAGATTACGAAAAAGCTGCACGCCTTAGGTTTCCAAGGGATTGCGGAAGCGACAGTATATGCGTTGTTACTACGTCTAGAAAAAAATAAGCTTGTGCACATTACGAAAAAACCGTCAGACATGGGACCGCCAAGAAAGTTTTATACGTTGAATGAGCGGGGGATTGAGGAATTAGAAGCTTTTTGGGCAAAATGGGATTTTTTAAGCGAGCGAATTCATATGCTACGAACGAATGGAGGAGAAAAAAATGTTCAGTCATGAGATGAGGGAGAAAATTAAGCAATTTGCAAAAGAGCAAGCGCCATATTATTTAGAAGAAGCAGAGATGACGTATATGGAAAAACTTCGCCGGAAAACAGGAGAGACGAAAAGCAAAATGATGGCGAAACTTGCTAAATTCAAAAGTCGCTCAGAGACGGCAGTGGAGGCGGAAAACGATATGATTCTCTACATGAGCGACTATATGAAAGATTTGCTGGAACAAGGGCTGTCGGAACAAGAAGCGTTTGAACGGGCAAAAGAAGAGTTAAAGTTTCGCAGTGAAACGACAAAGTCAGCCGACTTACAAGAGCGGATTGTCGCGCACTATCACCATATGAACATTGCTGATTATGAAGCAATTGGGTTGTTTTACGGAGCGTTTGTTTTCTTAGGGATTTCGATTGGTGCACTAGTTGGTTTTATCGTCAGCGGTGGCTGGGAGATGTTTTTATCTGGCGGATGGATTCGTACGCTCATTGGTGCGATTGTCGGCTTTTTGATCGGAACGGGATTAGGGCTTTTGAGCAATGCCATCATTGTGTTAAAGAGAAAAAAATAGTTCACAGGGGGGATAGATGCTATATGATGAGAAACGTTAGAAAAAACAAAGATCTCGGCATTTATGGCTTAGCGGCAAAATGGTATGATCGCAACTCGCGAAAAAGCAGGCTCGCGGAAATGGAAGCATATGCGGATGAAGTGGCCACACATGCGGCGAAAGGGGCGCACATATTAGAAGTTGCCCCTGGTCCAGGCTATTTGTCCATTGAACTGGCCAAAAGAGGATTTCACGTCACAGCTGTGGATATAAGTCCAGATTTTGTGGAAATCGCCAGACGTAACGCGAAAGAAGCGAACGTTTCCGTAAACTTCATGGAAGGAAATGCATCCGATTTGCCTTTTGACGACCATCGTTTCGATTTTGTGATTTGTACGGCCGCTTTTAAAAATTTTAAAGAGCCTGTCAAAGCGCTGTGTGAAATGTATCGCGTCCTTAAAGAAGGAGGCACGGCTCTCATTGTAGACATGAACCGTGAGGCGACAGATGAAGAGATTGAGCATGAAGTAAGCAAAATGAATGGACTTGACAAATATTTCGTTAAATTTTCATTTAAAACGTTCTTAAAACAAGGTGCTTACACCGCGGAGGAGTTTGAAGCATTTATCAAAGAAACCCCGTTTCAACAGCACAAGATAAGAAAAGAAGGTATTGGATTGTACGTGTACCTCAATAAATAAAAACCTGCCGCTGGTGGCAGGTTTTTTGTTTTTCCTTGTTCATATTCTGTTCATAAAAGCATGTTATGATCACTTTGCATGAAGTGATAAGGAGGAAGGAACAATGCAGAGATTAAATAGTCATTGGGCGATTGAAGCGACTGGACTCATGAAAATATTTGGAAATAATCGTGCGGTCGATGGTGTTGATTTACACGTTCGCGCTGGTACGATTTACGGGGTTCTCGGACCGAATGGGGCAGGAAAAACGACGACCGTCAGGATGCTCGCGACGTTGTTGCGGCCAGATGGGGGAACAGCGCGCATTTTTGGCTATGACGTAGTCAAAGAGCCGCAAATTGTTCGGCAGTTGATTGGCGTGACTGGACAGTACGCCTCAGTGGATGAATCGCTCACCGCGATGGAAAATTTAATTATTTTTTCTCGATTGCTCGGGCTTAGTCGTACCGAGGCGCGACGAAAGGCAATGGAATTATTAGAGGAGTTTGGATTGACTGAAGCGGCGAAACGTCCGCTTAAGCAGTTCTCAGGAGGCATGCGACGTCGCCTTGACCTGGTCGCGAGCTTAATTGCTCAGCCCCCGCTCATCTTCCTTGATGAGCCGACGACAGGACTCGATCCACGAACACGCAATCAAATGTGGGAAACGATTCGCCGATTAGTTAACATGGGTTCAACCGTATTATTGACGACACAATATTTACAAGAAGCAGACGAACTTGCAGATCGTATCGCTGTTATTGATCGTGGGAAAGTCGTGGCAGAAGGGACGGCGGATGAACTGAAAACGTCGATTGGCAATTCATCGCTGCAATTAAAAATTGACGATCCACAACATTTGGAAATGGCACGTCAAACAGTAGAACGTGTGCTGAATGCACGTGCCAATGTATCGTCGGATACAGGAAAAATTACGGCACCGATGGCGGATGCTGATCGAGTGACCGATTTACTCATTGCATTCCGCGAAGCAAGCATTCCGTTAGCGGAATTAAGCGTACAAAAACCAACGCTAGACGAAGTTTTTTTAGCGATTATAGGTCATGGAGTAAAAGGAGAGGAAAGGGAATGAATCATATGTCGAACCGCGAACTAAAAAGCTACACAAGTTTTCGCCAAACAGTGCAACAAACGTTCACGATGGCGTATCGAAGTTTATTAAAAGTGCGGCGTACACCAGAGCAATTATTTGACGTTACTTTTCAACCGATTATTTTCACGTTAATGTTTACTTATATTTTCGGTGGAGCAATCGCTGGCAATGTACAAAACTATTTGCCAATGATCATTCCAGGCATCCTTATTCAGACGTTAATTGGGGCTTCTGTCGCCTCAGGTGTTCAACTTCGTGATGATATGGACAAAGGCGTTTTTGACCGATTCAAGTCTTTGCCAATTGCTCGCATCGCACCACTAGCAGGAGCTTTATTGGCTGATACGGTTCGCTACACAATCGCGACTTTACTCACTTTTATGATGGGATTTCTCATTGGATATCGCCCAGAGGGAGGACTCACTAGTGTTGCATTCGCTGCGGTGTTTGCTATCGGATGCGCATGGGCGGTGAGTTGGATTTTCGCTTTCTTTGGCGTTACTGCACGCAATGCGGCGAGCGTACAAGGAATTTCTATGCTGGCTTTGTTTCCGCTTATGTTTCTTTCGAATGCGTTTGTACCGGTGAATACGATGCCCGATTGGCTGCAATGGTTTGCGAACATCAATCCGATTTCCCATATGATTACCGCCATTCGAGAGTTGATAAATCATGGAATAATTAGTTCAGATTTTGTCATTTCGCTTTTGGGAGCAGCGGTTATTGTTGCTGTTTTTGTCCCTATTACTGTTCGCGTCTATATGCGTCGCGCATAATATCGTGCCTCGTGCACGATATTTTCCGATATAAGTTGAAATTTTGTTTTACATCCAGCTGCTTACCTGCCATGCTATACTGTATCAGCTCATGTCGGTATGAAAACGGAAACGAAAAATCGAAAATTTTTTATTGTAACTTATATATACGATTTCAGTGCGACAAATAGCCGAAAATTCGCTACAATGGAGATAGGATTGGAAAAGAAAGGAGATTCGTATGCCACGTGTGTTAATCGTCGATGATGATGCCCACATTCGTGAACTTATCGGGCATTTTTTAAGCCTTGAAGGTTTTGAGATACACGAAGCAGCAACTGGAAAAGAGGCATTAGTGGTGCTAGAAGAGGTCAAAGTCGACCTAGTCGTATTGGATATTATGATGCCCGAGATGGACGGATGGGAACTATGCCGTGAACTTCGCCAATATGGTGATGTGCCGATTTTAATGTTGACGGCCAAAGGAGAAACAGCGCAAAAAGTGAAAGGATTTGCGCTAGGGGCAGATGATTATCTCGTCAAACCGTTTGATCCGCTTGAGCTTGTCGCAAGAGTCAAAGCATTACTGAAGCGTTATCGAATTGCGACGTCGCAAACAGTACAAATTGCCGATTTATTGTTAAACCGTCGAACCTATGAATGTCATTTAGGAGACGAAGAGATTGCTTTGCCACCTAAAGAATTTGAGCTACTTTTTACGCTAGCTAGCTATCCTGGGAAAACGTTTACCCGTGATGAACTCATTGAACAAATTTGGGGCTATGATTACGAAGGGGACGAACGAACGGTCGATGTGCACATTAAGCGGTTGCGCGAGCGGTTTACTGATTGTCATGTATTTATCATTCGTACGATTCGCGGGCTCGGTTATCGGTTGGAGGTATGCAAATGAAGCGACTTTGGTTTGTGTTCAAGTCATTGTTGACGTTCATTGCTGTAATGGCTGTAATCAGTCTCTTTTGGACAGTTGCGTATTTCATCACAGAAGCGATATACACCCGTTTTGCTTGGCAGCCGCAGCAGTTAGTTCGACAAATCATCACATCCGTCTCAGGCTTTTTTTTATTTGGTGTTAGTATGAGTATTCTTAGCCCTTTTTTGCGCAAGCGGGAACGAGTGCTTTGGAAAAACCTAATGGATGCAATTCATCGAATTGCGAAAGGGGATTTTCAAATAAATCTCCGCGCGGACTGGGGGAAGGGAAACCATCCATTTACAGAACTAGTCGAAGGACTTAACGATATGGCAGCGAATTTGCGAGCGATGGAAGAAATGCGGCAAGAATTTATCTCGAACGTTTCTCATGAAATCGGGTCACCGCTTACATCAATTCGTGGGTTTGCTCGTGCGTTAAAAAATGAACATTTGCCTTATGAACAGCGAATGCATTATCTCGACATTATTGAAGCGGAGTGCGTCCGTCTGTCGAAGTTAAGCGATAATTTGTTACGATTGGCAATGTTAGATTCCGACCGATACCCGTTTCAGCCTATATCATATCGTTTGGATTCCCAGTTGCAATCGCTCATTCTCCATTGTGAGCCACAGTGGATGGAAAAGGAGATAGAGATAACTGTCATGCTGGAGAAAGTAGTTATTACCGCAGATGAGGATTTGCTGAGTCAAGTGTGGCTGAACCTACTTCATAATGCGATTAAATTTACGCCAAAAGGTGGAGCAATTACCATTCAGCTTCAGCAACAAGACAACTACGCCATCGTGATTGTTGCAGACAATGGCCCAGGCATTGCCGAAGAAGACCAACCGCGTATTTTTGAACGGTTTTATAAGGCAGATAAATCACGCAACCGTGCTGTCGGCGGAAGTGGGCTAGGGCTAGCGATTGTAGACAAAATTGTTAAGATACATCAAGGAAAGATTTCTGTCTGCAGTCGATTGGGAGAGGGAACAGAGTTCCATGTTCAGTTGCCGATCCAGTGTAGGGATTAATTGTTTTCTATATGAAAGTAGCCGCCCTTTATTGGGCAGCTGTTTGACTACAATTTACGTTCCTCTCTCTTCAACTCTTTATACCAAAGCGAGTGGCGTTCTTTTACATATTCTTCATCGACATAGCCCGTAAACATACCTGGCAATAGTTTGCGATTTTCTTTGACGATAAATGCGGCTAAATGCATAATGACACCGAAGATGACCATGACTGTTGCCAAGTTGTGTAACTGTGCGCTCCAAAATAAAATGCCGTTTGTTGGTTGCACGCCCATGATGTTTTTTATGACTTTAATGACGCCTGTAACAATGACAAGGCCGATTGACACAACGAAATATAAGTAGGCGATTCGTTGTTCAGGCAAATATTTTTCGCTCGGTGGCTCTTTTTGTTTTAAAAGCATCGCTTTCAAAATAAGGTAAGAGCCTTTTACATCTCCTTTTTTTGGCCAAATGTCAAACTCTTTTTTTATCACATGATAAACGACATGATACGTTGTAAAGAAAAGGAGAGTAGCAGCGAAAAAGTAATGCACCCATAACGTGATTTCATACGATGTGAGCCATTTTGTGCCGAACGGTTGAACGATTAAATAGCGACCGTATACCGGCATTTGGCCGATACCTGTAATGATCAGCATAATAATGGAAATGGCAATTCCCCAATGGACAAAGCGATTTGGAAGTGGTTGACGGTAAATTTTATTTTTCTTCTTTTGATTCATGACGATCTCCCCCTTCCTTTTTCTTCTGTCCGGATAATACTTTATAAGCGGTAATACCTGCTGCGGCTGCGCCAGCGATTGGAGCGATCAGCGTAGCTAGCATATATCCATGTGTTGTCCCTAACATATTTTCGACTTCAGGCTTCATATGTGGACGACCGAAACGGGTGTCGTTTTCTTCTTGTTTTTTCGTTTCAATCGCTTTGTTAATTTGATCAAACGGCACGTCTGAGACGTACAGTGTTAACGTACCACTATTTTCAACGTCGCCATAAATGAAGCCACCGATTTCTTTTGCGCGCTCATACGCTTTTTTGCGAATTTGTTCGTATGGACCGAACTCAATGACCCCTTTCGGACAGGCAGTTTCACAAGCCGGGCTTTTTCCTTCCTCAAGTAAATCGGCACACATGTCGCATTTGTACATGACTCCCCCACCAGCTAACTCAGGAGCTAGTTTCAAATATAACCCGACACCTGCTTGGCGTTGTGGGATGTCCCAAGGGCAAACTGTACGACATTTTGCTCCACCCATACAGAAGTTTTCGTCAATTTTTACCGCTCCGTGTTTCGTTTTCTCGATGACTCCGAACGGACAAAGTTTTTGACATGGTGCATCGAGACAATGCATACATCGTCTTGGGATGGCAACTTCTTTCGTTTCGCCATTCCAGTTTACTTGCACTTTTTCAACGTATGTCCAGTTGTAAGGAGTGAGACGGTCTGTGCGGTCTTTTTCGTTGGACCAATCTTCATGTTTTTTCCGAGGCCAATAGTCTTTGATTGGTTTTTGCGGTTGTGGAAAACGATGTTCGTTTTTTTGTCTACAAGCTGTGACGCATAGGGGGGTGTCGTAAGCTGCACAACCATCACATTTTGTTAAGTCAATAAGCGAACCAATTAACGTACTTTCATCTGACTTGTCCGTTTGTGCATACCCAGGTGTTTTTGTCGCAAGCAATATTCCAGCTGTTGCGCCAGCGACTGTTGATCGTTTTAAAAATGTTCGTCGGCTTATTTTTTCACTCATTATCCCAACCTCCTCGTTTATATACCATAATAGGTATTTTAATAAAGAACACTTTGATTGAAAAGAAGAAAAGAGATATCGTTTTTGACAGATTTGTGACAAAGAAGTGCATAAGCTGGAATGACAACATGCAGGAAGCCCCTCGCTGTCTTTTTGTATACTTAAAATAAAATGTCGATCGGTTGCAACATTTTTGTTTGTTCAGTTGTATATGAAGTGAAAGGAGGTCGTTTCTTTGTGCACAAAAGAACAAATCCAACTCGCTATGGATGAATATGGGAATATGGTGTTGCGCCTAGCGTATACGTATATGAAAAACCAACATGATGCAGAAGACGTATTTCAAGATGTATTCATTAAGTTATATGAACATATGGACCGAATACAAAATGGAGAGCATATGAAGGCATGGCTCATACGAGTGACAGTTAATGTATGTAAAAATAAGTTAAAATCATTTACGCATCGAAAAATGGATGCATATGAGGAATGGATTCATTCCCCGTCCGTTGATCATCGCGATCGCTTTGAGGTTATGTCAGCGGTGACATCGCTACCAGTCAAATATCGAGAAGTCGTTCACTTGTTTTACTACGAAGGATATCAGACGAAAGAAATTGCTCGACTGTTGAAGAAGAGAGAAAGTACCGTTCGCTCGTTGCTTGCACGTGCGCGGGAGATGTTAAAAAACAAATTGAAAGGGGAGTATGATTTTGCATGAGCGATATAAAAAAGAGATGGAACACATTGTCGTGACGGAGCAATTGAAAAATAAAGTAATGGATGAGATTGAAAAGAGAGGGAATAAGCGAAAATCGTTTCGTTTAGCGTACGTCGCTGTTGTTGCCGCGGGTGTACTATTGGCGGTTAGCCTGCATGCGGCGCAGCCTACTAGGGATGAAGCGCAACAAAAAATCATGATGGAGCATGGAAAGGGGGAGGATATGGTGAAAATGGAGACAGCAATATATGATGCGTATTTAGTCATTCATGACGTGACGTATGATCCAAACGATCAAAAGCTCCATTTTTCAGTTACAAATAAAAGTGATGGTGTTATTTCATTTGGATATGCGTATACAATTGAAAAGTACGATGAGAAAAAACAGGCATGGTTGCCGACAACGTTAACGAACGATCTCGCATTTATTGAAATGCTTGCATTAATTGATAAGGGACAAACGGTGAAGGACGGGATTGATTTTTCGTTGTTAAATCAACCGTTAACAAATGGGAAATATCGTACAGTACGCACGTATTATACGGATACAGCCCATCTAACTGGATATATTGAATTTGATGTTATCGATCAAAAGCTAACAAACTTCCAATCGTATATTGAGGCGAAACCATTTGAAACGAGCGAAAATCAAGATGTAAAACTGACATGCGAGAGGGATCAACGCTTTTCTGTTTATAGCAGCTATAATCGACTTGTTTCGACGCGGACGGGACGCCAAGGGTTGCACATATATCCGATGTATGAAGGGGAAGAACAAGTGAATTTCTCGATGGAAGCGGATGTCGGCACGTTGTTCGTTGATAAAATGACTGATGATGCGTTAGCGATATATGAGGCCGAGCGACCTGTATCTTCTGATGAAACTGTATCTTCTGATGAACAAATGATTGCCGAATCGATGCCACCCGATAGTGGTCAAATTGAAGCTATTCAAGGATATGCAGGTCCAAAAGTGTTGTTTTTGAATGGGGAACAAGTTAACGTTGAGCCATCGGTCGTTTATTGGGAGCCGAACGAAACGAACAAGAAAGAGGAAGTGAAAGTGAAGGTAACTGTGACACACGCACATACAAACGAATGGAAGGGGACATTTTATGTCGTTATTGTTCGAAAGGGGGACGAATATACGTTAGGACATATCGAATAAACGAGGGGAGAGGTTCCCTCGTTTATTTTGTTAAAATGAAACGAATGCTAGAAATGGCTGCCTCATGTTCAAGAGAGCGATGCGAAAGAAGAGTTAAAAGTTTTTCATGGGTGTCGATTTTACTTTCTAGCTTTTTGACGATTTCATTTGTCTCAAGTACGGCTTGTTGGACAAGCATGAAGTCTTGCTTCGTCGCCATGTTAGCTTTGACTTCTTGCAGTTCTTGTTTTGTTATCATGTTAGCTTTGACT
>NZ_DAITON010000063.1:10058-12950 GCF_036834105.1 Anoxybacillus sp.
ATGTTAGCTTTGACTTCTTGCAGTTCTTGTTTTGTTATCATGTTAGCTTTGACTTCTTGCAGTTCTTGTTTTGTTATCATGTTAGCTTTGACTTTCTCAAGTTCTGCTTTGATTTCTGCAAACTCTTGCTTCGTTGCCATATTGGATTCTATTTTTTCGAGCTTGTCCAAAATTTGTAGCAACGTATGCTCCATCGTTGTCACCCTCCTTTCATTTGGAAAAGTAGAAAGGGAAACAGCTGTGTGGCGTGTTAGGTGCTGAGAAGAGGATTTGTTTATGTGGTAGTGCAGGTGGAGACCGTTCCCCGACATCTATTATAAACCATAAGGATAGAAATCGGAACAAGAGAATATACGCTCTTTATTTTCATTTTTTCTATATATGATGTATTGTAGTAAGGAGATACGATGATGAGGTGACACGAGCATATGTTATGGAAAGAGGCAAAACAATTTATCACTCTATGTTATACAGAGTTAGGAAAAAACGATGATGAAATACATGAGCGATTGCAACAAGTGAAACGAGAAATTGAACAAACCGGTACGTATGAACATACATATGAAGAGCTTGAGCATGGGGCGCGCATGGCATGGCGCAACAGCAATCGGTGCATCGGGCGCCTGTTTTGGCAAACGCTTCATGTGTTTGATGCACGTGCGATTGAGCAGGAAGAAGATATAGCAGAGCGGCTATTTGATCATATCGTGTTTGCGACAAACGGCGGTAAAATTCGCCCAGCCATTACTATTTTTCGTCCTGAACGTGTGCGTATTTGGAATCATCAGCTTATTCGCTATGCCGGTTACGAGACAGAGCATGGGGTCATCGGTGATTCATCGTCCATTTCATTCACGAAAGCGTGTGAACAGCTAGGATGGAGAGGGGATCGAACACATTTTGACATTTTACCTCTCGTTATTCAAGTTGATGGCCGACCGCCGAAGTTATTCCATATTCCAAAAGAGATTGTGCTTGAAGTGCCGATTGAGCATCCGACGTTTTCATGGTTTCGTGATCTACAGTTGAAGTGGTATGCGGTACCGATTATTTCGGATATGTGTTTAGAAATCGGGGGCATACGCTATACAGCGGCGCCATTTAACGGTTGGTATATGGGAACGGAAATTGGTGCGCGCAATTTTGCTGACGATTACCGATACAACATGCTTCCGAAAATTGCATCGTGCATGGGGCTCGATATGTCGAGGAACAGCACATTATGGAAAGATCAAGCGCTTGTCGAGTTAAATATCGCCGTTTTATATTCATACAAAAAAGCAGGGGTGAGCATAGTTGATCATCATACAGCTGCCCAGCAGTTTAAGCGTTTTGAACAACAAGAACAAGAAGCAGGAAGGAAAGTAACGGGCAGTTGGACTTGGCTTATTCCACCACTATCCCCAGCGACGACGCACATTTTTCACCAATATTATGATAATACAATTGTAACACCGAATTATTTTTACCAAGAACGTCCTTATGAAAAGCACCGTCATTGATGCGGTGTTTTTTATATGAATATATTCCTAATTTTCAGAATAATACTTACTATATTCTTATTTTTTTGATATAGTTATAGAAAAAAGAAGAAGGGGGAAGGATGTGTGGATTTCATCGAGCAACTCAAAATCGAAGAACTGAGGAAGAAAAATTTTTTCTTGTTTCTTATTTACACGTTTAGTGCAGTAACAGGTGTGATCGGGCTTATTTTAATTGGGGAGAGGTTAGAGAAGATCGCCATTTATGGGGGAAGTTTGGCGTTGAATGTATGCGTTTATGTAGCGTTAAGAAAAATGAAAAAGTACGAGCTGATTTATCCATATTTTATTATTTTTATATTATTTTTGGCCACTTTAATCAGCCTGTTTACGACTGGAGGGAGTTTAGGAACGATTGCTCTTGCTTTTTGTTTAGTTGTGCTGTCAGTTTTACATCTACATCGTACACTGTTTATTACAGGAATTTTATTTGGGGCAATCATTTTAGTTATTAGTGCACTCGTTCCTTCTCCTTTTCAACAAGTGTTTCAAAAAACAGGACATACGGTGTTTATTGTTTATGTGATGATCGGTATCGCGCTTTCTGTGCTGCTATATCTAAGCCGCAAGCAGTTTCATCAACTTGTTGAACACGTTGGGCAGGCGCACGAGGAAAAAGAAAAACAAATGGCAAGAAGACATGAGCTCGAACAACAAGTAAAGCATATTATTGAAAACGTCGAACATATTCATCAAAAAGTACTTCAACATGTGCAAGCACAAGAAGAAATGAAAGAAGCGATTCGTCAAGCTGCGGTAGCGGGTCAGGCACAGAGCGAGCAAGTCATCGATATTCACGATGAAGTAGCGGAAGCGAAGGTGATGAGTGAGCGCATTTACGAGACTTCTAGACAACTGAAAGAACATTCGTCACAATCGAGCGAGATGGCACAAGCAGGCATGCAAAAAATGCATTTGTTATTGATGCATACAGAAAAGTTTCACGAAGTCATTCATGCCACAAGGACAACATTAAATGCGTTAACGAGCAAAATTGCGAGTACAAATGAGTTAACAAAAAAAATTAATCAAATTACAAATCAGACGAACTTATTGGCATTAAATGCGACAATCGAGGCAGCACGCGCAGGGGAATATGGAAAAGGATTTGCGGTTGTCGCTGAAGAAATTCGCAAGCTAGCTGTGTTAACGGAGGAGACGACACAACAAATCGTTCGCAATTTGGCAGAAGTGAATGAAAGCAATAGTGAGTTGCTGGAGCGGATGGATGAAACGAGTGAACAATTGACAAAAAATGAGACGTTGACAGGTGAAGTCAACGCTTACTTCGAAAAGCTATATCAATCGCTAACTTACTTACAAGAGCAGCTATCACACTTTTTTATCATTA
>NZ_DAITON010000064.1:0-12895 GCF_036834105.1 Anoxybacillus sp.
CAAAAAACCCTAAGAGACGATGCTCTTAGGGTTAAAAGTTGCGATTCGCGACATTTAAACGGTTGAGCGCGCGACGTAAAGCTAGCTCAGCCCGCTTATGATCAATATCTTCTTGTTTCGCTTGCAGACGGCGTTCAGCCCGCTCTTTCGCCGCTTTTGCGCGCGCCACATCAATATCTTCTGCTCGTTCCGCTGCTTGCGCCAAAATCGTGACGCGATCAGGGCGAACTTCTAAAAAGCCGCCGCTCACCGCGACAAGCTCTGTCGCGTTTCCTTTTTTCAAACGAACCGCGCCAATCTCTAGCGGTGCGACCATCGGAATGTGCCCTGGCAACACGCCGAGTTCGCCGCTTTGCGCTTTAGCGCTCACCATTTCCACATCCGCTTCATATACTGGGCCGTCCGGAGTTACGACACTGACTTTAATCGTCTTCATGGAAAATCCTCCTCGGTCCCTTATTAAACTTCTACGCCCATTTTTCTCGCTTTTTCAATTACTTCTTCAATGCGGCCAACTAAGCGGAACGCATCTTCTGGAAGATGGTCATATTTTCCTTCCAAAATTTCTTTAAAGCCACGAACTGTCTCTTTTACAGGAACGTATGAACCTGGTTGTCCTGTAAACTGTTCAGCAACGTGGAAGTTTTGTGATAAGAAGAACTGAATGCGACGAGCGCGATGAACGACAAGTTTATCTTCTTCTGAAAGCTCATCCATACCGAGAATCGCAATAATGTCTTGCAATTCTTTGTAGCGCTGTAACGTTTGTTGTACTTTGCGCGCAACTTGATAGTGCTCTTCACCGACGATTTCAGGCGAAAGCGCACGAGATGTCGATGCGAGCGGGTCTACCGCTGGGTAAATACCCATCTCTGATAGTTTACGCTCTAAGTTTGTCGTTGCATCTAAGTGTGCGAACGTTGTCGCTGGCGCTGGGTCTGTGTAGTCGTCCGCTGGTACGTAAATCGCTTGGATCGATGTAACCGAACCGACTGCTGTTGATGTAATACGTTCTTGTAATTGACCCATTTCTGTCGCAAGCGTTGGTTGGTAACCTACCGCCGAAGGCATGCGTCCTAATAGGGCGGAAACTTCTGAACCTGCTTGCGTGAAGCGGAAAATGTTATCGATGAAGAACAATACGTCTTGTCCTTGCTCATCACGGAAATATTCCGCCATCGTCAATCCTGTTAATGCGACGCGCATACGTGCTCCAGGCGGCTCGTTCATTTGACCGAATACCATCGCTGTTTTGTTAATAACGCCAGAGTCTTTCATTTCATGGTACAAGTCGTTTCCTTCGCGCGTGCGCTCACCGACGCCCGCGAATACGGAAATACCACCGTGCTCTTGCGCGATGTTGTTAATTAACTCTTGAATTAAAACCGTTTTTCCTACCCCTGCACCGCCGAACAAACCGATTTTTCCACCTTTAATATAAGGTGCAAGCAAGTCAACGACTTTAATTCCCGTTTCAAGAATTTCAACTTGTGTTGAAAGCTGTTCGAATTTTGGTGCCGGACGGTGAATTGAATCGCGGCGAGCGTCTGCTGGGATGTCTTCCCCTAAGTCAATCGGCTCCCCTAGTACGTTAAATACGCGTCCGAGCGTCACTTCACCGACAGGAACAGAAATTGGTGCTCCTGTATCAATGACTTCCATGCCACGCACTAATCCGTCTGTCGTTGACATCGCAATTGTGCGTACTGTATCGTCCCCAAGGTGAAGGGCTACTTCTAACGTTAAGTCGATATCGACTTCTTTTTCGTTACGCGCTTTATGTTTAATTTTTAGGGCGTTGTAAATCGCAGGTAAATGTCCGTCTTCGAACTTGACGTCTACAACAGGACCCATAACTTGAATAACGCGTCCTTTTGCCATCGTTTTCCCTCCTAACTGCTAATCAACCTTATTGCAATGCGTTCGCTCCGGCCACAATCTCTGTAATTTCTTGCGTAATCGCTGCTTGACGGGCACGGTTGTAAGAAAGTGTAAGCGTCCGAATCAATTCTTTTGCGTTGTCTGTTGCGTTTTTCATCGCTGTCATCCGCGCAGCATGTTCGCTCGCTTTTGCATCTAGCAAAGCACCGTAAATTAAGCTTTCAGCGTATTGCGGCAACAACACTTCTAAAATTTCTTCTTGCGACGGCTCGAATTCGTAAGCTGTCAACTTTTTATCAGAAGCTAAGTCCGTTAACGGCAATAGCTTTTTCTCCGTTACATCTTGTTGGATGGCGCTCACGAAATGATTATAAAACATATACAGTTCATCAAACGTGCCATCCGCAAACATATTGACGGTTTTGTTCGCAATTTCTTTAATATCCGCAAACGTCGGTTGGTCTGGCAAACCGGTAATATGTAAAGCTACCGGGATGTTGCGGCGTTTAAAGAAATTTAAACCGACGCGGCCGATGGCGATGATCGCATATTCCTCTGTTGAACGGTGACGCTCTTGAATCGTTTGGTATACCGTACGGAGCACGTTGCTGTTGTAAGCCCCTGCTAAACCGCGGTCAGACGTAATGACTAAATATCCCGTCTTTTTGACTGGGCGCTTCACAAGCATCGGATGAGAAGCGTCATTGCTGCCAAGCGCAACGCTCGCGACGACTTCTTGAATTTTTTCCATGTACGGCGTGAACGATCTCGCATTATGTTCAGCACGGTTTAACTTTGAGGCCGAGACCATTTCCATCGCTTTCGTAATTTGGCTCGTCTTTTTTGTCGTATTAATGCGCGCTTTAATATCGCGTAACGATGCTCCCAAAGGTTTCACCACCTTTTTCGCTCAATTGTTGAAAGGGACGGAACAGCCATGCTGTTCCGCTTTCCACTTTTGTTACTCTGATACAACAAACGTCTTTTTGAACGCTTCAATTGCTTTATTGAAGTCTTCTTCGTTTGGAAGATCGCCTGTTGTGCGAATATGTTCCATTAACTTTTGACCGTTCTCGTCCTTATCTAACCATGCATGGAACTCTTTTTCAAAGCGGCGAATATCTTCGACTGGAATATCGTCTAAGAAACCGCGCGTTAATGCATAAATGATCGCTACTTGCTTTTCAACTGGCAGCGGCTCATGTAAACCTTGCTTTAACACTTCAACTGTGCGCGCACCGCGGGCAAGTTTTGCTTGTGTCGCTTTATCAAGGTCGGAACCGAACTGCGCGAACGCCTCTAACTCACGATATGCCGCTAAGTCAAGACGCAACGTACCTGATACTTTTTTCATCGCTTTAATTTGTGCTGCCCCACCGACGCGCGATACGGAAAGACCGGCGTTAATCGCTGGACGCACACCAGAGAAGAACAAATCAGACTGCAAGAAAATTTGTCCGTCTGTAATGGAAATGACGTTCGTCGGAATGTATGCCGAAATGTCGCCCGCTTGCGTTTCAACGAAAGGCAACGCTGTTAATGAACCTGCACCTTTTGCATCGCTTAATTTTGCTGCGCGCTCAAGCAAGCGAGAGTGCAAGTAGAATACGTCACCCGGATACGCTTCACGACCTGGTGGACGGCGTAATAATAACGAAAGCTCACGATAAGCTGCCGCTTGTTTCGACAAGTCATCGTATACAACGAGCACGTGTTGTCCTCTATACATGAAGTATTCGCCCATCGTTACGCCCGCATATGGCGCTAAGAATAAAAGTGGAGCTGGCTGTGATGCAGAAGCTGTAACGACGATTGTATAATCTAATGCACCGTATTTACGCAACGTTTCAACGACGTTACGAACGGTTGATTCTTTTTGTCCGATCGCAACGTAAATACAAATCATGTTCTTTCCTTTTTGGTTAATGATTGTATCTACCGCAACGGACGTTTTTCCTGTTTGACGGTCTCCGATAATTAACTCACGTTGACCACGACCGATTGGCACAAGCGCGTCAATCGCCTTAATTCCCGTTTGTAATGGCTCATGAACAGATTTACGATCCATAACGCCAGGCGCCGGACTTTCAATCGGACGAGTTTCCGTCGTTTCAATTGGACCAAGTCCGTCTACTGGTTGTCCTAATGGGTTTACGACGCGACCGATTAACGCCTCTCCAACTGGCACTTCCATAATGCGACCTGTACGACGTACTTCGTCGCCTTCTTTAATGCCTGTGTACGGTCCTAAAATAACGATACCGACGTTGTTTTCTTCTAAGTTTAGCGCCAGTCCCATGACGCCGTTGGCAAACTCAACAAGCTCTCCTGACATGACGTTGTCGAGGCCATGAGCACGAGCGATTCCGTCACCGACTTGAATGACTGTACCGACATCGCTCACTTCGATTTCAGACTGATAGTTTTCAATTTGCTTTTTTATCAGCGCGCTAATTTCTTCCGCTTTGATGCTCATGCATTTCACCCCTATCTATAAATGTTAGCGAGTTAACTGTCGCTGTAATCTTGCTAATTTTCCGCTGACGCTTCCGTCGAAAATGCGGTTGCCGATGCGCACTTTTACCCCACCGATGACGTCTTTATCGACGATGTTTGTGATGCGAAGCGTGTCGACGCCGACTTTTTTCGCAAATACTTCTGCAAGCGCCTTCGTTTCGTCTTCCGTTAACGGACGAGCCGAATAGACGATCGCTTCAGCTACATCGCGCGCCTCATTCGCTAGCGCAATAAACGCATCTGCCAAATCTTCTACAATGTCGATGCGATGGCGATCTAAAAGCAACATGAACGTATGTTGCAAGACGGTCGAAATATTTGCAAACGCTTCTCGGATGAGCGCTTTCTTTTTCGCTAGCGCAACTTTCGGATGGTTCAACACAGAAAGAAGCGCTTCATTTTGTGCAAATACTTGTTTCACGACGCGAAGTTCTTGTTCGAGCTGATCAAGAAGCTGTTGTTCTTTCGCAATTTCAAAAAGTGCCGACGCATATCGTTTCGCTACGACTTGTTTGTTCATCGGCCTTCTCCTACCTCTTGAATGTACTCGCTAATCAGCTTCGCTTGATCTTGTTCGCTCAATTCTTTTTCAATTACTTTCGATGCAATAAGTACGGATAAAGAAGCAACTTGTTGGCGTAACGCTGCCATCGCTTGTTCTTTTTCTTGCGCGATCTCTTTTTTCGCTGCTTCCTTTAAGCGCTCTGCTTCGGCGCGCGCCGCTTGAATGATTTGCTCTTTTTGCTCTTCGCCAAGCTTGCGTGCTTCTTCGATAAGCGCTTGCGCTTCTTGGCGCGATTTTTTCATTAATTCACGTTGCTCTTCTGCAAGCTTTTTCGCTTCTTGATGATGTTTTTCTGCTTGCTCGATTTCGTTCGCAATATGCTCTTCACGTTGTTTCATGACGCCCATTAAAGGCCCGAATGCATATTTGCGAAGCAAGAACATGAGCAAGAGGAACATGATTAATTGGAATGCGATATCACCGCCGTTGAACCCATGTCCACCAGCGCCTAATACAAACATGTTTACCACCGCGCGTTTCACTCCCTTCAAAAATCGCCCGAATATCGATCGGAACGTGTGCGTACGAACATAAAGGAATGGCGAAGGTTCTCATGGAATGATCTTCGCCATTGTTGAACGAGTTTCGTTTCCGTATGCAGTTACAGCTCGTTTCGAACGAGCGCTCATCTTTAGCGACCTTGAACCATGAACGCGATAACGACCGCGATGATCGGAATCGCTTCGACTAACGCTACCCCGATGAACATTGTTGTTTGTAACATACCGCGCGCCTCTGGTTGACGTGCGATTCCTTCCACCGTGCGAGATACGATTAAACCGTTACCAATACCAGCACCAAGTGCCGCTAAACCAATTGCAATTGCAGCTGCTAATACACCCATTTGAAAAGTCCTCCTTCAATTTTGTATGTTGATAATGAATGTGTATGAAAATTAATGGTCATGACTCACTTTGTGCGCCATATAAACCATTGTTAACATCGTGAAAATAAACGCTTGGATCGCGCCGACGAAAATACTGAATCCTTGCCATGCGAGCGTTGGAATAATCGCCGCAATCGTTCCGCCGACCCCTGTCGCTAAACTTCCCGCTAAAAGCGCCAATAAAATTTCGCCCGCAAAAATATTTCCGTATAAACGGAGACCGAGCGTTAATGTATTTGCAAACTCTTCAATAATTTTTAACGGGAATAAAATTGGCATCGGGCTGACGAACCCTTTGGCGTATTCTTTAAAGCCGTTTAATTTAATGCCATAATAATGGGATAACGCCACAACCATCGTCGCCAACGTTAGCGTAACGACCGGGTCAGCAGTCGGTGATTTCCACCATAATTTATTGTCAATGACAACTGAAAATGGAAGACCAAGCATATTCGCTACGAAAATATACATGATGAGCGTCATGCCGAGCATGTGGAAACGTCCACCTGTCTTCCAATCCATGTTGCTTTTAATAATCCCTTTGACAAAATCCATGACCCACTCTAGAAAATTTTGCATACCTGTTGGCTTCATCGACAAGTTGCGCGTTGCCAATAAAGCGATGACAAACACAATGACGGATGTAACCGTAATCATTAATACGTTGGCTAAGTTAAACGTTAAGCCAAACAACGTGTATAAAGGAGCTTCGTGATGCATCTGTACTCACCTCTCTTCCCCTTTTGTATTTTGGAAAAAGAAATCTATTATAATGACAATGTAAGATGTCATTAATCCCACTACGATCCATCCAACGGAAAACTGTTCAGGCCAACGAAAAGCAATAAATACGGCAAACGCCGCCGCTGCCATACGCGACATCATGCCAAGCGAACGCGCTTTTTGACCAGACGCAACCGCTTGTCCAAACCGCTCAACTTTCCGCACCATCGTCCAGCTGTTATATGAGCTAATGATCGTTCCGAGAAGCAAACTTGAAAACGCTTGCTTATACGGCGTAAATGCCCAACCAAGCACATAAACGGCCAACAAATATAGTATGTATGATTTGTGACGTCGCCAATGTCGCTGTAGTTCGTTCATTTTTCCTCTCCTGAAAAAAATGAGCGAATGAGGCGAATCATCGCATAAACACCAGCCGCTAAACCGAGCAACAAACCGACAATCAAAAAGAGCGGTTCAGTGTCAAAACGCTCGTCAACAAAACGCCCTCCAAAAATCCCAACTAAGACGGAACCGACAAGTTGAGAAGAGATGGCCGTCATCAAACCGATCGCTCGAAACGGATGGCGCTCACGTTGTCGCATACGAAAGCCTCACTTTTCATTTTCAGAATTTACTGTATTTTAAAAAAGGTTATCCTTATCCCTTTGTAAGCATACAATAGTGAAAACGCGATGTCAATGCGTTCGGTCACAAAAGTAGGGAAAATTTTTGGTAGAAAAAAGGGATGCGTCATCACATCCCTTTTTCGTGTTGAAATGGCGTCGGTGGAACATCGCTTTGCCCGAAATAATAACGAATCGCTTCGACAATCCGCTTTGATGCCCATCCGTCACCATACGGATTTGACGCTTTCGCCATTTGGTCATATGCTTTTTCGTCCGTCAGTAGCTCGCTAGCTAACTTGTAAATCGTTTGTTCGTCCGTTCCAGCTAATTTTAGCGTTCCCGCCTCGATCCCTTCCGGACGCTCTGTCGTATCGCGCAACACGAGGACAGGCACACCGAGGGAAGGCGCCTCTTCTTGAACGCCGCCTGAATCGGTTAAAATCATATATGCACGGGCTGCGAAGTTATGGAAATCTACGACATCTAACGGCTCGATTAAATGAATGCGTTCATCGTCTCCTAGTATATCATTCGCCAGTTCGCGAACGACCGGATTCAAATGGACGGGATAAACAACTTGAACGTCGCGATAATCGTCTACGAGCCGTTTAATCGCTCGGAACATATTGCGCATCGGTTCACCGAGGTTTTCGCGGCGATGCGCCGTCAATAAAATCATACGGCTTCCCGCTACCTTTTCTAAAATCGGATGGGTATACGTGTCGCGCACCGTCGTTTTTAACGCGTCAATCGCGGTGTTGCCGGTAATAAAAATGGCGTCGTCCCGCTTGTTTTCCGCTCGTAAATTTTCTGCCGCTTTCGCTGTCGGAGCAAAGTGCAGATCAGCTAACACCCCCGTTAATTGGCGATTCATTTCTTCTGGAAACGGCGAGTATTTATTCCACGTTCTTAATCCCGCTTCCACGTGCCCAACAGCAATTTGGTTGTAAAACGCTGCAAGGCTAGCGACAAATGTCGTTGTCGTGTCGCCGTGGACGAGCACGATGTCGGGCTTTACTTTTTTCATGACGTCGTCTAAACCAGCAAGCGCCCTCGTCGTAATATCGACAAGCGTTTGACGCTCTTTCATAATGTTTAAATCGTAATGCGGCTGAATGCCAAAAATATCAAGCACTTGATCAAGCATTTGACGATGTTGCGCTGTAACGGTAACGATCGACTCAATGTCCTCGTATTGTTGCAATTGTAAAACGAGCGGAGCCATTTTAATGGCTTCCGGTCTCGTTCCAAAAATGGTCATGACTTTTCGTTTTCCCATTATGCTCACCTTACTTCGTCCCGAATAGACGGTCTCCAGCATCGCCAAGACCCGGCACAATGTAGCCATGATCGTTTAGTTTTTCGTCTAATGCAGCGATGTAAATGTCGACGTCTGGATGCGCTTGTTGCACCGCTTCTACCCCTTCTGGTGCAGCAATTAAGCACATAAACTTAATGTTTTTCGCACCGCGCTTTTTTAACGCATGAATCGCTTCGACAGCCGATCCCCCTGTCGCAAGCATCGGGTCGACAACAATAAAGTCGCGCTCTTCAACGTCTGTCGGAAGCTTCACGTAATATTCAACAGGCTTTAACGTCTCTGGATCGCGATACAATCCGATATGACCTACTTTAGCAGCCGGAATGAGCTTTAAAATGCCGTCTACCATTCCGATTCCTGCACGCAAAATCGGGATGATACCTAATTTTTTCCCTGCGATCACTTTCGCTCTCGCTTTGCTGACAGGCGTCTCAATTTCAACTTCTTGAAGCGGCAAATCGCGTGTAATTTCAAACGCCATAAGCGTCGCCACTTCCTCGACAAGCTCTCGGAACTCTTTCGTTCCTGTATGTTTGTCGCGAATGTATGTAAGCTTATGTTGAATTAACGGATGATCAAATACGTACACTTTACTCATGTCAGTCGCCCCTTTTTTCATATGCATTCTTGTAAATTTTACATAAAAACAACCGAGGATTCAACTTACGATTAAAGAAAAAGGTGCCCCGATGGACACCTTATACGTACAGTGGAAATTTTTCAGTTAATGTGGAAACACGTTGGCGCGCCTCTTCTAATTTTTGCTCATCGTCTTTATGTTTGAGCGCAAGCGAGATGATGCGCGCAATTTCATCCATTTCCTCAAGCCCAAATCCGCGGCTTGTCACCGCTGCTGTACCGATGCGAATGCCGCTAGTAACAAACGGGCTTTCTGGATCGTACGGAATCGTGTTTTTATTGACCGTAATGCCGATATCATCGAGAACTTTTTCAGCGACTTTTCCTGTTAACCCGATGGAACGTAAGTCGATTAACAACAAATGATTGTCTGTGCCGCCAGAGACGAGCGTAAACCCTTCAGCCGTTAAAGCTTCGGCTAGACGGTTAGCATTGTTCACGATGTTTTGGGCGTATGTTTTAAAGTCATCTTGTAACGCCTCGCCGAGCGCGACTGCTTTCGCGGCGATGACGTGCATAAGCGGCCCCCCTTGAATGCCTGGGAAAATCGCTTTATCAATTTGTTTCGCAAACTGCTCTTGACATAAAATCATTCCTCCGCGCGGACCGCGTAACGTTTTATGCGTCGTTGTCGTCACAAAATGGGCGTAAGGAACAGGGTTCGGGTGCAAACCTGCCGCCACAAGCCCCGCGATATGCGCCATGTCAACCATGAGATATGCGCCCACTTCATCCGCAATTTCACGAAACTTCGCAAAGTCAATCGTGCGAGGATATGCGCTTGCTCCAGCAACGATCAATTTCGGTTTATGTTTTAACGCTTTTTCGCGAACGTCATCATAGTTAATGCGATGCGTTTCTGGATCGACGCCATATTCAACGAAATTGTACTGCATACCGCTAAAGTTCACCGGGCTTCCGTGCGTTAAATGCCCTCCGTGCGACAAATTCATGCCAAGCACTGTATCCCCGTGTTGTAAAACTGTAAAATAGACAGCCATGTTCGCCTGTGCCCCTGAATGCGGCTGAACATTTGCATGCTCGGCTCCGAACAATTGTTTTGCACGTTCACGCGCAAGCTCTTCCACGACGTCGACATGTTCACAACCACCGTAATATCGGCGTCCCGGATATCCTTCTGCATATTTGTTCGTTAACACGGATCCTTGCGCTTCCATCACTGCTTCACTAACGAAGTTTTCTGATGCAATCAGTTCAATTTTTGTTTGTTGTCGTTTTAATTCATCTTGAATGGCTTGAAATACTTTCGGATCTTGCTGTGACAAGCGACTCATCGACAATCCTCCCCTAAATTGTGAATATTCTTTTTTATCTTAACACATTTTCAAATGAAAAAGTGAACAAATTTAACCGATCGAACATGATTTGTTCGCCTTTTCTTGTGAGTACACAGCCCGCTCGCCCCCGATCAATTTCGGTCTCGTTTTGGCAAACGTAACGACCGCATGCCCGATTTGCTTGACGGATGTCCGCACAGGAACAGCGACATGTTTCAAATGCATGCCAATTAACGTCGCACCAATATCAACGCCCGCATCTGCGCGAATATGTTCAACGACGACAGGGTCAGCAAGTTGTGTATACGCATACGCCGCCATCGCTCCACCTGCGTTGCGAACGGGAATGACAGTTACGATTTCAAGCTGCTTTGCTATAGCTGTTTGCCGCTCAACAACTAACGCGCGATTTAAATGTTCGCAACATTGAAATGCAAGCTGGACCCCTGTTTCATCATGCCATCGTTTTAATTCTTGAAACAACATGGCTGCGACATCCATCGTTCCCGCTGTCCCAATTTTTTCTCCGACGACTTCACTCGTGCTGCATCCGATGACGACGACATCGTTTGCTGTTAATGAGACTTGGGCGCGAAATTCGGCTAACGCCGTTTGCCACTGATTGCGCCATTGTTCCATATCCATCACGCCAGTCCCACCTTCACTGTGCACGTTCATAAGTGGAAATTTTTTGAATACGTTGCTCGTGGCGTCCTCCCTCAAACGGTGTAGTAAGCCACACTTTCGCAATTTCTCTTGCTAAGCCCGGTCCGATGACGCGCTCACCCATCGCTAATATATTGCTGTCATTATGTTCACGTGTCGCCTTTGCGCTAAATACGTCGTGAACGAGCGCGCAACGGATGCCTTTCACTTTGTTTGCCGCAATGCTCATACCAATACCTGTTCCACAAATTAATATGCCGCGGTCAAATTCGCCGTTCGCCACTTTCTCCGCTACTGGCAACGCATAATCTGGATAATCAACAGACGTTTCACATTCACAACCGAAGTCTGTATATTCGATGCCCATTTCATCCATTAGTTTTTTAATTTCCTCGCGAATGCGAATGCCCCCATGGTCTGATGCGATTGCTACTTTCACGTTTAAACCCCTCCTTGTTTGTGTAAAGAAAAAACCGTCTCTTTTCATTTTAACGATTCGAGACAGTCTTTTCACTATTTATTATGCTTATAAACGAAAGCGAGCAATCGTTTGTTTTAATTTTTCTGCTTGTTCTCCAAGTTCCGTCGCCAGCTCGCGCATGCTTTCAATGACAGCCGTTTGTTCTTGCGTAGCCGCCGTCACTTCTTCCGCACCAGCCGATGTTTGTTCAGCGATCGCAGCCACTTCTTGCGATTGAACAGATGTTTGTTGAATATATTTCGTTTGTTCATCTACAAGTTGGGCAATTTGTTTTACAGCTTTTGCGACTTCATGAATGGATGCGCTCATATGGGAGATCGCTTCATTCGTTTCGTTTCCTTTTCTCGCTTCGTCATTCGCTTTCTTCACTTGCTCTGTAATTTGTTGAACGACGTTTGCTACTTCATGTTGAATGTTTTGAACGAGTTCAGAAATACCTTGTACTGCTTTAGCGCTTTCATCTGCCAGCTTTCTTACTTCTTCCGCAACGACCGCAAATCCTTTTCCATGTTCGCCTGCCCGCGCCGCTTCAATGGAAGCATTTAACGCCAATAAATTTGTCTGTCCGGCAATATCTCCGACGAGGGAAATGATTTGACCGACTTCTTTCGCATGATCTTCTAAGCGACGTACAACATCAAGCGACGATTCATTGCTTTTTGCCAATTGCTGAATGCCAACGATAAGCGAACCGATTACCCGTCGACTTTCTTCAAGCGTTGTGACCATATCGGTCGATAGCTTTTCAGACTGCATCGCTTTTTGCTGAACGTTCCCTGCAATTGCCAACACATCTTCTACTGCTTCCGCTGTCGTCTGCATCGCAACGGCAGAATTGTCCGCTCCTTTTGAAATTTCGTCAATCGTTCGCGCAATATTTTCCGCTTGTTCTGCCGCAACGCGCGAGACGTTTGTCATTTCCACTACTTTTTCGTTTGTATGAGCGAAGTTTTGTTGGATGTTGCGCACCATTTCGCGCAAATTGTGAAGCATGTCATTAAACGCAAGCGCAAGTGAACGAATTTCATCGTCCGACTTTGGCACAGGTACATCTTGTCCGATTTCACCTTGCGCTGCTTTTAACGCAGCTTGCTCGAGCTGAGAAAGCGGTTTCGTAATAAAGCGCGCCGCAAAGTAGGCTAACACGCCAGACCAAAAAATGCCGAGCAGTAACGTCACAATGGTAAACGTATTTTTTCCAAATGGAAGCCATTGTTTGACGTAATCATAAAGTACGTAAATGTAAAATGCGCTTGTCGAATACGTAATGATGGCTAATACTGTTGTAA
>NZ_DAITON010000065.1:0-12435 GCF_036834105.1 Anoxybacillus sp.
TACGTACGGTGGTGTGAGAGGACGGAGGTTAATCACCTCCTCCTACTCGATTTTACTTCGTGTGGTGGTTGTTCTGTTTGAACATCACGCGCTTCTTCAATGTTTGTTGCGTGATGGCACGAATATACGTAACCTCCCGCCATGCCTTCGTTAATCATGCGATCGATATCCCATTCATAATTGTCGCGTTCTTTCATTATGCATGCCCCCTTATTCGTTATTTTGTATGACCGAAAAAAAAAGTATACATGATTCATTTCCTTTGTTCATATATTCATGACGAGAGGTGAACAGTATGGTTGTCCATTATTTACATGCGTTAATGAACTATCATTTAGACGAGGAAGAAGAAGTGCTCGTTCGTTATTTATATTTGCTTCATTTAGGAAAGGAATGGAACACAACAACGAAAGAAACGGAAAATGGATGGCGCGAACAATTTGAGAAAATGAATATATATAAAGAGGCATGGCTTGCTTCAGAACATGCGACGGAGCGGGAAGTGTTTCGCGTCTTGTTATGCAAATGTTTGAAACGATTACACAAGCAGTTATCGCGCATTTGCACTCATAACGGACAAGCCCTATAATGAATGGTTAGAGCAGTTCATTAGTAGAAGGGAGATCGTTATGGGGCTTTTTCTTTATTTACTTTTTATGATGGCTGTCGGAGCGTTCATCGGGGGAATGACGAATTCGCTTGCGATTAAAATGCTTTTCCGTCCGTATCGTCCCATTTATATCGCAGGAAAAAGACTGCCGTTTACCCCTGGACTTATTCCGAAGCGGCGAGAAGAGTTAGCGGAACAGCTCGGACGCATGGTTGTTGAGCATTTATTAACAGCGGACGGCTTGCGCCGAAAGTTAAACGATGAAACGTTTATTCGCGATATGACGGACTACGTGCAAGAAGAAGTAGAAAAATGGCTTCAATCCGACGAAACGGTTGCGTTTTGGTTAGAGCGGATGGGTATAAAGCATCCGCAACAAATGGTTGAAACGTGGATCGAAACAAAATATAACATGACGATGCTGCAACGCGGCGAACTTCCGCTTTATGCAGCGATTCCGAGCGAGTTATTACAAAAAATGGAGGATGCCATTCCTACCATTGCTGATCGTTTATTGCTCCGCTTGCGCGCATATGTAGAGAGCGAGCAAGGAGAACGGCAAATGGAGCATATGATTCATGAATTTTTACAAAGCCGTGGTATGTTTGGCAATATGATTCAAATGTTTCTTGGCAACGTTAGTTTAGCGGATAAAATTCGTCCAGAAGTCGTGAAGTTTTTGCAAAGTGATGGGGCGAAACAATTGCTTGTGCAATTATTTACAAACGAATGGGGAAAAGTAAAAGCGATACACGTCCGTGACGTTGAACAGTTTGTCGGTCGTGAAACGGTTGTCGGATGGTTGAAGCGATTGACGTCGGCGATTGTGCAAGAGCCGTTGCAACAGCCGCTCGGTCCGCTTGTTGCCCCGTATGTGCGCTCTTCTTTGCCGCAGTTTGTACGCTTCTTTTTACAGTTTGCATCTGAGCGATTGGAACAATGGATGAAGCGGTTGCACTTGCAAGAAATTGTGCGAGAAGAAGTAGCTTCGTTCTCTGTTGAACGGCTAGAAGAGATGATTTTAACGATTTCGCGCCGTGAGTTTAAAATGATCACGTATTTAGGTGCTTTGTTAGGAGGAATGATCGGGCTCGTTCAAGGATGTGTTGCGTTTTTCGTTCAATTGTAGACATACGGCGGCCGCTTCGCTCATATCGTAAAAAGAAAGGGAAAAGGAGAGGAGCGTGTCGCATGAACGTCCTTCAAGCTATTCATGAACTTTCGACAGCCATCCGTATGAGCGAACCATTTATGGAACTTCGTCGCGCATATGAGCAAGTGCAACGTGACGAAACAGCACATCAATTATTTGCGCGATTTCGCACACTACAAAAACAGCTGCAACAAAAGCAAATGAATGGATTACCTGTAAGCGATGCGGATGTAGAGATGTTACAACAACATTTGCACGTCATTGAAATGAATGAAAACATCGCGCGTTTAATTCGTGCCGAAGAGCGGTTAAACGAGTTGTTTGCACAGGCGATGGCTGCGATGATTCAGCCGATTGAACAGCTATATGATGGGCACTCATGAAAAATGAGTGTTCTTTTTTTTATACCCTTGTCATACGTATGAATGAGGACACGACATCAAGGGGGGACGATCATGTATAAATTACTTGCGTTAAACATTGACGGCACGTTATTAAAAACAAATGGAAAGCTAGAGAAGAAAACGAAAGAAGCAATCGAATTTGTAAAGAAAAAAGATGTATATATTACATTGATGACATCAAGAAACTTTTTGTCCGCTAAAAAAGTAGCGAAAGCGCTCAAATTAGATTCGTATTTAGTAACGTTTCAAGGTGCGCTCATCGCAAAGTCGCTAGACGAAAAGCTGCATGAGTCAGTCATTCCAGCACAAAAAACGTTTGATATTGTGCATGTGCTTGAACATTTTAACTGCAATGTGCGCTTACTTCACGAGCGATATTCGATCGGAAATCGAAAAAAAATAAAAAACAATATGGTTGCGAAAACGATTTTAGGAGATCCGTTTTTTTATCCAGCTCAATTTGTTGATTCGTTAAGTGATGTATTGCGAGACGATCCAATTGATGTAATGAAAATTGACGTATTTTATTCAGATGAAGAGGAACGTGATGACATTGTCGAAACGATCGAACAGGCGTTTCCAGAGCTTGCGGTCACGATAAGTGAAGGGAAAATTGAACTGTTCCAAAAAGGTGTATCAAAACAAAACGGACTCATTCGCCTCGGAAACGAACTCGGTATTTCATTGAAAGAAATGGTCGTCATCGGGGATCAAATTGATGATATGCCAGCTATCGAAGCGGCTGGACTTGGCGTCGCGATGGGGAATGCGCCGAACGAGGTGAAAGCTGTGGCGGATTGGGTGACACGTTCAAATGAGCAACTTGGTGTCGCCTACATGATTAAAGAGCATTTTCGCAAACAGCATCGTCCTCAGTTTTTACGGCAAATTCGCACGATAGAGAAAAAATAATTTCCGTTTCTTGACGAGCTTTTCGCTTCTTCTGTACACTTAAATGAGCTTAATACTTTGAAGCGAAAGGTGATTTCATTGCGTATTGACATTTGTGGACTCGATCCGGTTGAACGTTTTCAACGTTCACTTGAGGTCATTACCGGTTTATTTTTTGAAGAGCGAACAGTTTCATTTATGCCGACGGGAGAAGCTAACGTGCGCGTGACGATTGTCGTACGACATGAGGAGCAACTTGTCGTTACAGGAACGTTGCATGATGAACATGATCGCACGTGCTCCGCCCGTTATGAGCGAGCGTGGAAGACGACAGAAGAAAAAGGACGCATGAAGCAAGTGAAGCATGCGGTTTCGTATATATATTTAACATTACTGCAGCAGTATACAGGTTTTGTGCAGCAATGGGGCATTTTAACGGGCGTTCGTCCGGTAAAGTTGCTGCACCAAACATTGCGGTCTGGTGTAACAAAAGAGGAAGCGCACCGTCAACTACGCGAAGATTATTTAGTGACGGATGAAAAAATTCAGCTTATGCAACAAATTGTTGACCGTCAGTTGACGGTCGTCCCTGATCTTTATGACTTGTCAAAAGAAGTGAGCATTTATATCGGCATTCCGTTTTGTCCGACGAAATGTGCATATTGTACGTTTCCGGCATATGCTATTCAAGGAAAGCAAGGATCAGTCGATGCATTTTTAATTGGATTGCATTATGAAATGGAGCAAATTGGGCGATTTTTACGAGAGCGCAACATTCCGATTACGACAATTTATTACGGTGGCGGAACACCGACAAGCATTACTGCAGAAGAAATGGATGCGTTATATGCCCATATGTATCGCGTTTTTCCAAACGTTGAGCGGGTGCGTGAAATTACAGTTGAAGCAGGAAGACCAGATACGATTACGCCAGAAAAGCTCGCGGTGTTGAAAAAATGGAACATCGACCGCATTAGCATTAATCCACAATCATATATTCAAGAAACGTTGCGAGCGATCGGTCGCCATCATACGGTTGATGAGACAATCGAAAAATTTCATCTTGCGCGTGCAGCAGGCATGAACAATATCAATATGGATTTAATTATCGGGTTGCCGGGGGAAGGTGTCGAACAGTTTTGTTATACGCTTGAGCAAACAGAAAAGCTCATGCCGGAGTCGTTGACGGTGCATACGTTGTCATTCAAGCGCGCTTCAGAAATGACGAAAAATAAAGAGAAGTATAAAGTAGCTGATCGCGATGAAATTAGTGAAATGATGAAGCGAGCAGAGCAGTGGACGAAAGAAAAAGGATATGTGCCGTATTATTTATATCGTCAAAAAAATATTCTCGGCAATTTAGAAAACGTCGGTTATGCTTTGCCAGGCCAAGAAAGCATTTATAACATTATGATCATGGAAGAACAGCAGTCCATTATCGGACTAGGATGCGGTGCATCAAGCAAGTTCGTGCATCCTGAAACAAAAGCCATTACCCATTTTGCCAATCCGAAAGAACCGAAGGCGTACAATGAAAATTATGAACACTACACAAAAGAAAAATTAAACATGATGGAACAATTATTTTAGCCCCGAGATGATCGGGGCTTTATCGATGGAATAAAATGAGTTTGCCGCTCGATGTTGTGCAGCGATGCGTTTTATGTTCAAGCTGTTTTTCTTTTAATTTTTGTTCCCCTATTCGCTTTGCCTCCTCATCGTTTGTGGCAGTAAATGTTTCATCGAGCAATTTTTCACCCGTTTTTTCAAACACAGTAAGCGTGTATACGTTCATCTTCCCAACCCCTTTCTTTCGCATATATTCGCTCCTTCACAACGATTTCCTTCTTTTATGCGTCTATTTTTTCGCTTATTTGCATATGTGTAAAGTAAGACAAGCTTAAAGGAGGATGTTCATGCTTATAACGTTGCTTATTGTCGGTATTGTGATGAGCGGATATATGGCGATTCGTGCGGCTAGGGAAGAACGGAAAATAGATGAGACGTTGCTTGAGAAAGAAGGGGAAGTGTATATGGAACGTATTCGTCAAGCGCGCGCGCAGCGACAAAAGGCCTTGGAATAACAAGGTCTTTTCTTTTTTAAAAAATTCTCAAAAATTTTTCTTCATTTTTTTTTGTTTCATGTTAGGATATATATTATTACATGATACGAGGGGGAGAAAAGCGTGAAGCGAACGTACAACTTTAATGCAGGGCCTTCCGCGTTGCCGCTTGCCGTGTTAGAGCGAGCGCAAAAGGAATTGCTCAACTTTCAACAAACGGGCATGTCTGTCATGGAGTTAAGCCATCGAAGTAAAGAATATGATGTGGTGCATGAACGTGCGGAGATGTTGTTGCGTAAGTTAATGAACATCCCAAACACGCACGATGTCCTCTTTTTACAAGGAGGGGCAAGTTTGCAATTTTCGATGGTGCCAATGAACTTGTTAAAAGAAGGGGAAATCGGCAACTATGTACTGACAGACTCATGGTCGGATAAAGCGATGAAAGAGGCGGAAAAAGTAGGGGCAACGCACGTCGCAGCTTCGTCGAAAAAGGGGAAATATACATATATTCCGACGAATATCGAACTATCCGAACGCCCTGCTTATTTGCATATTACGTCAAACAACACGATTGCAGGAACACAATGGCGTGAATTTCCAAACGTTTCTGTCGACTTGATCGCAGATATGTCGAGCGATATTTTAAGCCGTGACATTGACGTGAGCCGTTTTGCGCTCATTTATGCAGGGGCGCAAAAAAATTTAGGACCTTCAGGTGTGACGGTCGTCATCATTCGGAAAGATTTGTTGCAAAAAGGGGACGATCGTTTACCGACTATGTTGAATTATCGCACGTATAGCGAAAGCCGTTCATTGTACAATACGCCGCCAACGTTTGCGATTTATATGTTGTCGCTCGTACTTGAGTGGGTAGAGGAACAAGGTGGCGTCCAAGCGCTCGAAAAGAAAAATGCAGAAAAAGCGGCGATGTTGTATCGCTGTATTGATGAAAGCGACGGTTTTTACAAAGGCCATGCTGAAAAAGAAAGCCGCTCGCATATGAATGTCACATTTACGTTGCCGACGGAACATCTCACTAAAGCATTTTTAGCGCAGGCAAAAGAAAGCGGGTTTATTGGATTAGCTGGCCATCGTTCAGTCGGAGGGTGCCGCGCGTCAATTTATAACGCTGTTGATATAGAAGCGTGTGAGGCGCTAGTGCAGTTTATGGAAACGTTCCGAAAAAATATTTTTTGAAAATTTTTATTTTACCTCGGCACTTTAAAGTGCTATAATATTGTTAAACTTGCTTACAAGCTGAGAAGAGAAAAGAATGAGATGAGGAGAGATGAGAAATGAATACGAGAACGTTAGTGTTGTTATCGCTTTTTGTTGGGATCGGTGCTGTGCTTCACACGGTCATTCCGGGCTTTTTCTTCGGAATGAAGCCGGATATGATGTTGACGATGATGTTTTTAGGCATCATGCTTTTTCCGAACAAAACGGCTGTTAGTTTACTAGCTATCGCCACAGGGATTATTTCTGGAGTAACGACAAGTTTTCCGGGTGGATTTATTCCGAACGTCGTTGATAAAGTGGTGACGGCTGCGCTCTTTTTTGGATTGTTTATGCTGTTTAAGGCGAAAGCGACGCCGGTAAAAGCGGCATTGCTTACTGCTGTCGGCACATTCATTTCAGGGGCGACGTTTTTAGCTGTCGCATTAGCCATCGTTGGCTTACCAGGAGGAGCGACGTTTAGCGGTCTGTTCGTTGCTGTCGTCATTCCAACGGCGTTTGTCAATACGATTGCGATGGTCGTCATTTATCCGATCGTTCAGTCGCTTATGAGACGAACATATACCGTTCCACAACAATAATAAAAAGAACCCGATCGTTTCTGGTCGGGTTTTCCTTATATCATTCTTACTGCATACGAACGAGTAAAAGAGTGAGGGCGATAAAAAAAAGGGCGAGGGGTCCGAATACGCTTATGCGTTGCTTTAATACTTTTTTCGGGGGATACATGCGCGCTTTATTCAACATAGAAAACGTAGCAATCGTGAAATACAAAAAGATGAGACCAATTGTCGCCGTGGCGATGACCATGCTCGTTCCTCCTAGTTCAAAAAGTGTATATTAAAATTTATTAAAAAATTCTAATATTTAATACTTTATTATTTATTGTTTTACTGGCATAATAAAAGATAAAACAAAGGAAATACGAAAAAGTGGGTGGAGAGATGAAAAGCACGGAACGACATTATTCTGTTAAAGAGGCGATGTTATTTAGTCAAAGGGTTGCCCAATTAAGTAAAGCGCTATGGAAGTCAATTGAAAAAGATTGGCAACAATGGATCAAACCGTTTGATTTAAACATTAACGAGCATCATATTTTATGGATTGCATACCATTTAAAAGGAGCATCTATTTCTGAAATTGCGAAGTTTGGTGTCATGCACGTATCGACCGCCTTTAACTTTTCGAAAAAATTAGAGGAGCGCGGATTGTTGTCGTTTTCGAAAAAAGAAGACGATAAACGAAATACGTACATCGAGCTGACTAAAAAAGGAGAAGATATTTTATTGAAATTAATGGAGTCATACGATCCAAAACGGACGTCTGTACTTCAAGGCATTCAGCCGTTGTATGAATTATATGGTAAATTTCCAGAAATGTTAGAAATGATGTGTATGATCCGAAATGTGTACGGGGACGATTTTATGGAAATTTTTGAGCGTTCTTTTCAAAATATTGAACAAGAGTTCGTGGAAGAGAACGGGAAGTTGAAAAAGAAAGATGAGCCAAAAGAAGAAGTCGCTTCATTTGTTGAACGTATGTAATAACCGTTGAAACTCGTTCATGAGTGGAACGAATAGTTGTTGTTTTTGCAATGCATCAATCGTCTCAGCTAGCGGAAGGTTCGGATGAAGCGCACTCGCAAATTCAGTAAAGAGCGAGGTGAAAATCACGAATCCTTCCTTTTTTTGTTGTTTATATTGTTCAGTTAATTGTTCGCACAGTCGCAGCGTGTCTTCGACTTCTTTTTTCGTTAAACCATAGCGGATGACGAGCGCATAAAACGGCTTTTTTTCTGGTGAGATCATGTCTAGCATGAGCGAACAATAATATTCTAATTTTTCAATGCGCTGTTCAATGCTCATCTTTCGAAACTCCTTTTCTCTACTTGTGTGTATTATTTTACAGGATTTGTTGCATAAATGAAATGCTATTATTGATTTATCGAAAAAATCGTTGTAAATTAGGGGAGTAAATACATAAAACAGGAGGGGAATCGTTTGGCTCTTTATTTTATACCCCTTGCGACCATTGTACTGCTCATCGTTAATCAGCTAACAAATGCACTTTGTATTCAAAAAGAAATTCCTGAAGAAAAACAGCCGAAAGTATTTCGAACGATTAACGTCCTTATTACCATTTTACTCATTTCTTCCTACATCGAAGTGTTGTTTGCATGAAAAAGCTGACAGCGTCCCTGTCAGCTTTCCTTTCGATTAGTATAACCAAGCTGCACCAACGATAATTAATAAAATAAACAACACAACGATTAACGCAAATCCGTTTGCATATCCTACTCCTGCACCCATAGACGACACCTCCTTTCGTATATGAAGGCGTTGCGACGCTTTGACAATGTATTGTATGTAAAACGAAGCGAAAATGTATGGGCGCACTCGCGGTTTATTTTAGCTTTCGGAAAAAATATGGTATAGTATGTTTTGTGTACATTTATAGATAGGAGTTGTGGGAAATGAAAAAATGGACAGTTGCCATGTCGGCAGCAGCGATGCTTGCGCTTTCGGCTTGTAATAACGGATCAGAAGTTGTTGTCGAAACGAAGGCAGGCAACATTACAAAAGAAGAGCTATACAACGAGATGAAAGAACGTTTCGGGAAAGATGTGTTACGCGATCTCGTTCATGAAAAAGTGTTAAGTAAAAAATTTAAAGTGACGGACGAAGAATTGAATAAGGAAATTGAAAATTTGAAAGAGATGTACGGGATGCAATATGATTTAGCGGTGCAGCAAAACGGCGAAGAAGCCATTCGCAACATGGTAAAACTCGATTTATTACGCCAAAAAGCAGCGATGGAAGACGTGAAAGTAACGGATGAAGAATTGAAAAAATATTATGAAGAATATAAGCCGAAAGTGAAAGCAAGTCATATTTTAGTTGAAGATGAGAAAACAGCAAAAGAAATTAAAGCAAAATTAGAAAAAGGCGAAGATTTTGCGAAATTAGCAAAAGAATATTCGAAAGATACCGGCTCTGCTCAAAACGGTGGCGATTTAGGTTGGTTTGGACCTGGCAAGATGGTCGAGGAGTTTGAAAAAGCAGCATATGCTTTAAATAAAGGGGAAATTAGCGAACCGGTAAAAACACAATTCGGTTACCATATCATTAAAGTGACAGATAAAGAAGAGAAAAAGTCATTTGATGAAATGAAAGAACAAATCGAATATGAAGTGAAAAAAAGCAAGCTTGATGCATCGAAAGTACAATCGAAGCTCGATCAGCTTATGAAAGATGCCAATGTAGAAATTAAAGACAAGTCGTTAAAAGATGCATTAAAGAGCGAATAAGTCGGTTTGAAAGAGAAGGTGCCCTTTTTAGGACACCTTCTTTCTATAGAGCTTGCTTAATTTGTGCGGCGATGTCTTGAAGTTGATCGAACGTATAGTCGCTTTGATGTGACCGCCATACCGCCCCGAAGCCATCTCCCTTGCCGTAACGTGGGATGATGTGCATATGGTAGTGAAAGACGGTTTGACCCGCGATTTCCCCATTGTTGCTTAAAATATTAATGCCTTCTGGGGAAAATTGTTCGCGAATCGCATTGGCGATTGTAGGGACGACTTCAAAAACACGCTGGGCAAGTTCAGGTGTTAATTCATAAATGTTTTCTTTATGTACTTTCGGTACGACAAGCGTATGCCCTTTTGTCACTTGACTAATGTCTAAAAAAGCGATGACGTGATCGTTTTCAAATACTTTTGCACAAGGAATATCACCGTTTATAATTTTACAAAAAATACAGTCGCTCATGTTTATGCCACCTTTCTTTCCATTTTGTCTTCATTTTACCACAACGATAGCCGTTCGAAAAACGGAAAGGGCAGGATGCGTATCGCATCCTGCCCACTGAAGAGGGAACTTCATGATTACGTGTCTTTTGGGAACACCTCATTTACGAGTAGAATCAGTTACGCGTTTGTGAGTACGATGTTGTTCAAGATGACCATCCCCTTTTTAAGGGAGTGTTTTCGTTGTTACAGGCTAGCTTATTATGCGGCCCGTAGACACCTCATTTCATCATGTTCTTGAACTTGCCTTGTTGCTCACTGCGACTTGCTACTTGTTTGTCCCTCTTCGCTACTTATCATAACCCGTTTTTCTTTTCATTATTCATTTGTTAAAATAAAAAATAATTACATAAGAAAGGAAAACAACGATGGAGTTATTACAAGTTCAACATGTAGTCGGGGGTTATACGAAACAAAACGTTTTAGACGACGTATCATTTACTGTTCATCAAAAAGAGGTTGTTGCGTTAATCGGGCTAAACGGGGCAGGAAAAAGCACGACGATTAAACATATTATCGGATTGATGCAGCCACGAAAAGGGTCGATTGTAATAAAGGGAATGACTTTCCAAGATGACCCGAAACAGTATCGTGCCCAATTTACATACATTCCTGAAATGCCTGCTTTATACGAAGAATTAACGCTTGAAGAGCATTTACGCCTCACTGCCATGGCGTATGGCGTCTCAGATAGGGACTACGATGAGCGTGTGTCAAAGTTGTTACAGGCATTTCGTCTTGAGAAAAAATTAAAAGCCTTTCCTGCATTTTTCTCTAAAGGGATGAAACAGAAAGTGATGATTATGTGCGCCTTTTTAGTAGACGCCCCACTCTACATTATTGATGAGCCGTTTGTCGGGTTAGATCCACTTGCTATTCAAGCGCTACTTCAGCTAATTGATGAGCGCAAGAAACAAGGAGCGGGCATTTTGATGTCGACACACATTTTAGCGACGGCAGAGCGATATTGTGATTCATTTGTCATTTTGCATAATGGTCAAGTGAAGGCAAGTGGATCATTGCCGATGCTTCAAGAACAGCTTCATATGCCTCATGCGACGCTAGACGAAATATATATCGAATTAACAAAGGAAGAGACGAACGATGATTGATGGAAAACAGTTGTGGAAAGAGCGGTTTATTGCTTATGTAGCACAAGTGAGAAGATATGGTCGGTATATGTTTAATGATCATTTACTTATCGTGTTGTTCATTGCTGTTGGGGCAGGAGCGTACGTATATAAGCAATGGATTGACTCGTTGCAGCAGTTTCCATACGCCATAGTCGCATCGATCATTTTCGCTTCTGTATTAACGCCGAGCGGGGTGAGAACGCTGCTGAAAGAGGCGGATACTGTTTTTCTTCTTCCGGTTGAAAGAGACATGCGTCCGTATTTTTTCCAGGCCGGCATGTATAGTTTTATCGTGCATATGTTCATATGTATGATGATGGCGATTGCTCTTTTTCCGCTCCATCGTACATTTTCTAGTCAATCTTTCGTTTTGCTATGTGTCGTGCTTTTTTTGTTAAAAGGATGGAATATGCTCGTTCAATGGAGAGAAGATGCTTTCTCACAGCGGTCATTATTTCATCGTTGTATTCGCTTTTTTTTGAATGTCATGGCGATGTATTTTTTTCTTGTTGGTACTTACGCTTTTGTCGTCACAATGGCAGTTATCATGATGATCGTTGCACGATACATAGCAAGAAGTGTCAAAAATACCCCATTAAAGTGGGATGTGCTGCTCGAAGATGAAACTAGACGGATGCAGTCATTTTATCGTGTCGTTCATTTATTTGTTGACGTTCCACATTTGCGTAAAACGGTAAAAAAGCGATATTGGCTATCTCCGTTGTTACGTATCGTTGACCGAGCGACGAAGCAAGCGTACACATATTTACATGTGCGGACGTTCGTGCGGAGCGGGGAATATTTAGGGATTGTTATGCGATTAACAGCGATTGGCGCTATATTTATTTACACGATACCGGTAGGATACGTATTTTTTTCATTGTTGTTCACTTATGCGACGGCGTTACAGCTATTGCCGCTTTTCTCTCATCATCGCGGTCACCCGATGCTTGCTTTATATCCGTTAACCGTGATGAAGCAACGTCAATCTGTGTTGAGCATATGGCTTATTGTATTCGGCATGCAAACGGCTCTATTTACAATGTTGTCTACGCTCGTCGTATCACTTTCGGCAGGAATGGCTGTACTTATAACAGAAGGGTTGCTTTGCGTCCTGCTCGTTATGTATATAAA
>NZ_DAITON010000066.1:0-12339 GCF_036834105.1 Anoxybacillus sp.
AGGGAGGTTAAACTGTGAGTACGTTAGCTCGGAAAAAAGGTGTCGGCGCAGTCATTTGGGACTACTTAACGACAGTAGACCATAAAAAGATTGCGATTTTGTACTTAATCGCCGGCGGAGTCTTCTTCTTGCTTGGCGGTTTAGAAGCGATGATTATTCGCATTCAGCTCGCCGTGCCAAACAACGACTTCATTAGCGCAGGCTTTTACAATGAAGTGTTGACGATGCACGGAACGACGATGATTTTCCTTGCGGCGATGCCGCTTGTGTTTGCGATGATGAACGCGGTTGTACCGATTCAAATCGGCGCGCGTGACGTTGCGTTTCCGTTTTTAAATGCGCTTGGATTTTGGTTGTTTTTCTTCGGTGGTGTATTTTTAAACTTATCTTGGTTTTTAGGTGGTGCACCGGATGCCGGTTGGACATCTTACGCATCGTTGTCGCTTGCATCACCGACACACGGAATTGACTTTTACGTGTTAGGATTACAAATTTCTGGTTTCGGAACGTTAATCGGAGGAATTAACTTCCTCGTTACGATCATTAATATGCGTGCGCCAGGAATGACGTACATGCGCATGCCGATGTTCACATGGGCAACATTTGTAACATCTGCGCTCATTTTATTCGCGTTCCCGCCATTGACAGTCGGTTTAATTTTCATGATGATGGATCGCTTGTTTGGCGGAAACTTCTTTGATCCAGCGCTTGGTGGAAATACGATCATTTGGGAGCATTTATTCTGGATTTTCGGTCACCCAGAAGTATACATTCTCGTATTGCCAGCGTTCGGTATTTTCTCTGAAATTTTTGCGACGTTCTCACGTAAACGTCTGTTCGGTTATTCATCGATGGTATTTGCGACGGTGTTAATCGGATTTTTAGGATTCATGGTGTGGGCGCACCATATGTTTACGGTCGGTATGGGCCCAATTGCGAACGCGATCTTTGCGGTTGCAACAATGGCGATCGCCGTTCCTACAGGAATTAAAATTTTCAACTGGCTCTTTACGATGTGGGGCGGAAGCATTCGCTTTACAACACCGATGATGTATGCGGTCGCGTTTATTCCGTCGTTCGTCATCGGTGGGGTGACAGGGGTTATGAATGCTACAGCAGCGGCAGACTATCAATATCATGATAGCTATTTCGTCGTCGCGCACTTCCACTACGTTATCGTCGGTGGGGTTGTTTTCGCGCTACTCGCAGGTGCTCACTATTGGTGGCCAAAAATGTTTGGTAAAATGTTAGATGAAAAATTAGGAAAAGTGACATTCTGGTTGTTCTTTATCGGATTCCACTTAACATTCTTTATTCAACATTTCCTTGGCTTAATGGGTATGCCGCGTCGCGTATTTACATTCTTACCTGGTCAAGGATTTGAAACAGGAAACATGATTAGTACAGTCGGTGCGTTTTTCATGGCGGCGGGTACGGTTGTACTTTTAGCGAATGTTGTGATTACAACAGTAAAAGGTAAGCGCGTAGGCAACGATCCGTGGGAAGATGGACGTACGCTTGAATGGGCGGTATCTTCGCCAGCGCCAGAATACAACTTTGCGCAAACGCCGCTTGTGCGCGGTTTAGACGCGTATTGGATTGAAAAAATGGAAGGCAAAAAAGGCTTAACGCCAGCAGAGCCGCTCGGCGATATTCATATGCCGAATCCGTCGATTTTGCCGTTTGTTATTTCGCTCGGCTTATTTGTAGCTGCGTTCGGTTTCTTGTTCCATCAAGATCATGCATGGGGAACACCGGTTGGCGTATTCGGCTTGCTCATTACGCTCGGTGCGATGTTCTTCCGTTCAATTATTGATGACCACGGCTTCCATATTCATAAAGAAGAAATCATGGAAGCAGAGAAGAAGGGGGCTGGGGCATAATGCATGTGGAAGAAAAATTAACGCCGGAGACGTTCCCGGCAGAGCCTGAAAAAGCGACCCTTGAAGGGAAAAATAAGTTTTTAGGTTTTTGGTTTTTCCTCGGCGGGGAGACGGTATTATTCGCCTCTCTCTTCGCCACATATTTAGCGTTAAAAGATTCTGTGGCAGGCGGCCCATCGGCGAAAGAATTATTCCAAATGCCGATCGTCTTTTTAGCAACGATGCTGCTTTTGACGAGCAGCTTAACGAGCGTATATGCGATGCATCATATGCGCAACTTCGATTTCAAAAAAATGCAGCTTTGGCTCGGCATTACCGTATTGCTTGGCGCCGGCTTCTTAGCGCTTGAAATTTACGAGTTTACTGAGTACGTGCATGAAGGATTTAAGTTTTCAACAAGTGCCTTTTCTTCAGCGTTTTATACGCTTGTTGGTACGCACGGTGGCCACGTGGCGTTCGGTTTACTTTGGATTGTTACACTAATGATTCGTAACGCGAAACGTGGGTTAAACTTATATAATGCACCGAAGTTTTACGTCGCAAGCTTATATTGGCACTTTATCGACGTCGTTTGGGTGTTCATTTTCACGGTCGTATACTTAATGGGAATGGTGGGGTGATTGTATGGCAAATCATACACATGTACAAAACCCAAAAGTAGATGTAGCGTATCGTCGCAAAAAAAATGCAGAAGAAATGAAGCATCAAATTATTTCATTTACATTAATGATTTTCTTAACGCTCATCGCCTTTTTTGCGGTTGGATATGAAGGATTTTCCGCTTGGTTTTCTGTACCGTTCATTTTATTGTTAGCGGTCGTACAAGTCATTTTCCAGCTGTATTACTTTATGCACATGAGCCATAAAGGGCACGAACTTCCAGCGCTTTTCTTATATGGCGGTGCAGCCGTTGCGTTTATTACGATTTGGGCGTTTTTAACGATCGTCTGGATTTAAGAAGCTAGCGTGTGCTAGCTTCTTTTCTTTTCACGTTTGTTACGTTTGTAGTATAATAAAGTCGGAAAAAAAGCGAGGTGAGTATGATGCCGTTAAGTATATTTGGTTTTGAAGCGATGTGGAGTCCGTACTTTTTCGTCTTTTTAGTTGCTGTAACGATCGCGTATTTTTGGCTCGTGAACCGATCGAAAGAGCCGACGACGATGAAACAAAAAACGTTGTTTGTGACTGCGATCGTTTTGCTTTACATTTGTAAAGGCTCCCCTGTTGATTTATTAGGGCACTTAATGTTTAGCGCCCATATGACGCAAATGGCTGTCCTTTATTTGATCGTGCCACCGCTTCTCATTAAAGGTATTCCTTCATGGATGTTTGAAGCGCTCTTTCGCATTCGAGCAATCCGCTCGAGCGTTACTTTTTTCACGAAACCGTTAATTGCGCTGTTTTTGTTTAATGGTATATTCTCGTTATACCATGTGCCGCTCATTTTCGATGTCGTGAAAACAAATATGTGGTTGCATGCGCTCATGACGACAGCCATTTTTATCGCGGCGATGATGATGTGGTGGCCGCTCGTCAACGAAGTGCGCGGTTTTTCCACATTGTCTGGGTTGAAAAAAATCGGGTACATTTTTGCGGACGGCGTGTTGCTTACACCGGCTTGTGCGCTTATTATTTTCGCCGATACGCCGTTGTATGCCACATATTATGATCCGGCTGCTTGGATGAACGCTTTGGCGCTTTGCGTGCCACAAAGTACGTTATCATCGCTCGAATTGAGCGGTCCAGAAATGTTCAGTTCGATGTCTCTTTTACACGATCAACAGCTCGGCGGCGTGCTAATGAAAATTATTCAAGAAATTGTGTATGGAGTAATGTTGTTTTACATTTTTATTGAATGGTATCGAAAAGAAAGAGACGAAGAACATATGGCGATTCAAACGACAAAATCATAGGTTAGAGAGGGGAGCAACAGGACACTATGGGTTCGTTACCAATTTTGCCTACCATTAGTACAAGCTTTATCGTCATAAGCGCTATTCTTGTAGCAGTTGGCTGGTATTTCATTCGGCAAAAGCAAGTAGAAAAGCATGAAAAAACGATGTGGCTTGCCGCTGCTTTTGCGCTAGCATTTTTTATCATTTATTTGTCGCGCACCATTTTTATTGGCAATACAAGCTTCGGTGGTCCAGATCATATAAAAATATACTATACGATCTTTTTGTTTTTCCACATTTTTTTAGCGACTGCTGGCGCCGTTTTCGGCATTGTCACGTTGCTTTCTGCTGTGAAAAAAAACTGGTTGCGCCATAAAAAAATTGGTCCGATCACAAGCATCGTTTGGTTTTTCACTGCTACGACAGGCGTAGCCGTCTATTTATTGTTATACGTCTTTTACCGCGGCGGTGAAACGACATCGGTCATTAAAGCGATTTTAGGGTTTTAAAAAAGAGGGTGAATCGTTCACCCTCTTTACAATTTAAAGTTCAATTTAATAATGCCTGCTTCCTTCGCTGATTTTATGCCGATGAGCAACAGCGGGAACAAAATAAGACCGAGCGCCCCCATCATTTTCACACCTAAATACATCGAAATTAGTGTAGCTAACGGTGATAATCCGATATGCGCCCCCATCACTTTCGGCTCGATCGTCCGGCGTAAAATAAGCAAAATGACACCAAGAATTGATAGTTTTGTCGCTAACACTGTGTCGCCTGTGACGAAGTGAAAAATCGCCCATGGCGCCATAACGACAATAGAGCCGATGATCGGAATAAAGTCAATTACCCAAATAATAAACGCTGTAAATAGAGCGACTTTCGGGGTAATGAGCAACAACCCAACTAACGAGACAGCAAAAATAATTAAGCTTACGAGAAATTGCGCTTTCCAAAAGCCGAATACGACGTACGATAGACGCGACAACATGAAATGCACTTTCTCTCTCGTTTCTTCTGTTAAATGTGAAAAAATCGCTTCTCGTATTTTCGGCAAATCGTGCATAAATAAAAATAAAGTAATTAAATAGACGAGAAAATTAATTAAAAATTTCGGAACGTTAGCGACAAGCGCGCTTACTTTATTCAAGCTTAATGAAGCGGTGAGTTGCGTTTTTAACTTTGTTAAAAATAAGTCGACTTGTTGACTCAGTTCAGCCACGATAAACGGCGGCAATTTTTCTGTTTGTTTATACCAGCGGGCAACAAGTTCATTCCATCCCGCAATCATTTCGTTTAAATATAGCGGCGAGTTTCTAAAAAACTGAAACGCTTCTGCAACAATTTTTGTAATAATGAAGTAACCGCTCAAAAACATAAATAGCGTAAATAAGCTAAACACGAGAAGGGTAGCGGATTGGCGTTTCAATCCTAGTCGCCGTTGCGCTACTTTCACCGCCGGTTCTAAAAAAATGGCGGTAATGAACGCAAACAAAATAGGAACAGCAATTGGGGCGACCCAGTATGTGAGTAAAACGATCGCAAGTAAAATAACAATCATATATACGGACCGCTTTGGAATTTTCTCGAACAACAAAACGACACCTGCTTTCATTTCATAAATCATATGGAGGATGTATATGCATAAACCCATTATAACGATTGTTGCGATGAGTGTACAACCATTTGATGATGTCATATTAGAAGAAACGAAAATATATGCTCAGCATAACGGACTGACGATTCATATGACCGTCTCTTTCAAAGCGTGCGATCATATGCTTACTTTATGTGAGCAATTGCAAAAACAAGTGATTGACGACATATACGAGATGACAGGACAAACCGTGTTTGCTGTTCATCTATACGTTCGCAAGCTTGTTGACGGAAAAAACGCATGAGCGCGCTCATGCGTTTTGAATGTTAGCGAGGCCTTCTTTCACTTTTGCTAAAACGGCTTCACATTGGCTAACTAATGACGAAGGAAAATGTTCCCCGTCACCATATTCTACGCCGTGCGGGTAATAATGTTTGCCTAACAACGGCTTCAATAATTTAATCACAGCATGACGTCCGCCAACGTCACCTTCGATCGCATAACCTTGCACACGTAAATAAAATACGTCGTTTTTTAGTTCGAATTTGCGGTCATATGTCACACGATCGTAATCCCATTGACCTGCGCGCACAAAACCGAGACTTTCCATTAATTCATCTAAACGTGTTAATGGCGCTGTTTGATTTTCAATACCTGTATTTTCAAAGCGCATCGTTCATTTCCCCCTTATGTAAAATAAAACATTCCTCCATTAATAATAGTACGAAAGCGCATAACTTTCAATGACGAGCTTCATAATTGTTCCGATTTTGGTGAAACTAAATGGCGAAAGGGGAGATGAACATGCCAAAAGTAAAAGACATGATGACGACAGATGTCGAATGTTGTACACCGCTCGATAATATATACGAAGCGGCTGTAAAAATGCGCGACTACAACGTCGGTGCGATTCCGATTACAGACGGAAACCGCCTTGTCGGCATTGTCACCGATCGCGATTTAGTTGTGCGCGGCATTGCCGAGAAAAAGCCAGGCTCTACCGCTGTCATAGAAGTGATGAGCGAACAGCTCGTAACGATTTCACCGGACGCTTCCGTGACAGAAGCTGCCCGGTTGATGGCGAAACATCAAATTCGCCGCTTACCTGTCGTTGAAGGAGATGCGTTAGTCGGGATGATGTCGCTCGGCGATTTAGCCGTCCATGAAATGAGCGACGACCAAGCAGGAGAGGCGCTTACACAAATATCCCAATACCATTAATGAACGTTTGAAAGGCTATGTTTTCGCATAGCCTTATTTTTTAGTGTTGTGAGGTGGATAAGCTGTATATAATGGAAGTATATTAAGCAACTGAGGGAGAATGATACATGCGTTGGATAGTTGCCCTTATCATTATTTTTATTGCGATGTTTTATTTTTCACCAACCGATGAACAAGCTCCGTTAAACGACGCATCTTTCAAAAGCGAACAAAGAAGCGATACGATCGCTGCGGAAGGATTAGGGGCGTGGATCGGCAAAACGGAGGAGGAAGTGAAGCAAACATTTGGACAACCTGCGCGCATCGATCCGTCCGCTTACGGCTACGTCTGGTGGGTATATAACGATCCGAAAACGTATATGCAAATCGGCATGCGTGACGGACGAGTCGTCACGATTTATGCGTGTGGGCCCGAGGTGAACGTAGCTCCGTTTCAAATCAATCGCTCAATTAATGAGCTGCTACAAACGATGCCGCTTCATGATGATATTCACGTGCAACTCGATGATGGAGTATATCGCTTTCAACTGACGGAAGAAGATTTAATGATTCAGCCGCTCCTTTCGTTTGGTGATGTATATGTGCAATTATATGTTGACCGTTTTACCGGCACATTATCAAGCGTTCGCTTTCTCGATGGCGAGACGTTAGTACACATTCGTCCGTACGAACTTGAATATCGCGGGCCGCTACCGGAAGTGGCGATCGATGAAACGCTTGAAAAACAAATTGAACGAGCGAATGCGGAACAAATTTTTGATATTACAAACGTCATGCGCGTACGTCATGGCATTTCTCCGTTGACGTGGGACGAGCGCGTCGCCCAAGTAGCATATGAACATAGTAAAGATATGGCGGAAAATAAATTTTTTGCGCACGAATCTCCAACGAGCGGCGACTTACAGCAGCGGCTCATTCGAGCAAGCATTTCGTTTGAATTAGCAGGAGAAAATATTGCTGCCGAATATGTCGATGCCCCTGCCGTTGTAGAAGCGTGGCTCAATAGCCGAAGCCATCGACAAACGTTGTTAAACGACGAACTAACGCATTTAGGTGTCGGAGTATATAAGCGGTATTACACACAAAATTTCATTCGCCCTTTGTCCCAACCAAAATAGGCGCACGCATCGTTCATTCGGTCGTAATATATGGTAGGCAAACAAACTAGAAAGGGGCGACCGATATGTCGATTGAACAATTTAAACAGTTTGTCAAAAAACACCCGAAAATGATTGAAGAAGTGCGCCAAGGGAAAAAGACGTGGAAAGAGCTGTACAACGATTGGTACGTGTTCGGTGAAGAAGATGAGATGTGGGATGCATATAAATCAACGGATGAAAGACAGGAACAAAGCGCCCTCATCCAAAAGCTAGTGACTCAATTAAAACATTTAGATGTCAATGAGCTTCAAACGTACGTGACAAACGTTCAACAAGTGATTACGTCCATTCAAGAAGTTGTACGGCAAATGCAACAAACAAATACGAAAGATCCGTTTTCGTTTCGGAAAGATTAAAGGGAAAAAAGATGAGAAAAGATGTATATGAATACATTGTTGCAAAGCCGAAACTTCATCAATTTTTACGTGAACAGCCGTCGTGGTATCGAAGGTTAGCGAGACGCCCGATGGATATAAAAGAAATGGAAAAAGAGGCGCGTCAATATTATAAACAAACGTTGCCGCATAAAGTACAAAACGTCGTCCAAACGATTGAAATGGCGAAAATGATGATGGCCATGATGAAACTGATGAAGGACACTCATAATTAGACGGGAAACGTAAACACTATCACTATGAAAGGATGGTGAAAATGTTGCGTTTCTTTTTTTTATGTGTCGTATTGTTGTTTTCAACGCACGTTAGCGATCATAGGCATACGGTGTTTGCTGAGAAGCAAACGTTATTTGTTAAACATCATGTGAAAGGAAATAACGTTTTTGTCGAGTGCATCGTCGATCAATTTACGTTTACGAAAGGGAAACATCCGAAAAAAAACGGACAAGGGCGCATTCATGTATATGTCAATGGGAAAAAAGTAAGCGAAACGACAACAGCTGCTTTCGTTATTCGCGGATTGCCTGCCGGAAAGCATTCGATTCGCCTCGAGCTCGTGCATAACGATGCGAGCCGCTACCACATATCACATGAATTTACGGTGACTATTTCGTAAGTCTGGGGCAACCAGACTTATTTGTTTTGTTTGTTAAATCATGTTATGATACCGTTGTGGAGGTGTTGCTCGTGCTTGTAGCAACGGTTGAACGTTTACAAATATTAGATTTCGCAGAAGAGCTCGGCAAAATGATCGTCCAATCAGATGTGGCAGAACAATATCGCCGCAGCTTTTACTATATGAAACGAGATGAGAAGGCGCAACAACTCATTTCGCGCTTCGTTCAATTGAAAGAGCGATACGAAGAAGTGCAGCGCTTTGGAAAATATCATCCAGATTACAAAGAAGTAACGAAACAAGTGCGCGATGCAAAACGCGAGCTCGATTTGTATGAGCCGATTGCCGCCTTTAAAAAAGCAGAAAAAGATATGCAATTGCTTTTAGATGAAATTAGCACAATAATCGGTCGCGCCGTATCTGAAAACATTAAAGTGCCGACGGGGAACCCGTATTTCGACTCCCTCTCTTGCGGTGGGGGATGCGGTGTCGGTGGAACGTGCGGCTGTCGGACGAAATAAAAAAGGGGATGGGGTTTTATGTTTCCGATGCGTCAAGGAATTATCGTTTGGCTTTATTCACTGAAACATAGTAAACAGTTGCGAAAATACGGGAACGTTCATTACGTATCGAAACGGCTTAAATATGCCGTCTTATATTGCAACATGGACGAAGCGGAAGAGGTGATGAAAAAGCTCGCCGCCTTACCGTTTGTAAAGCGAGTCGAACCGTCTTACCGTCCGTATGTGAAAGTGGAGTTTGAATCGCGAGCGGACAAAGAGAAAGAATATGAATATGGGATATAATCAAAAAAGGATGTCGCGACTAGACATCCTTTTTACTTTCTTATTGCAATGGCGGAATGAACCGATTCATGCGCATAATGCCGATTAAATGTTGATAGTACAATTGCAAATCGGCAAAAAAGTTCGATGGTTTTACGTCCAAATGAATAATTTCTTGATTGAGTTGTTTAGCTAGGTCGACGAACAATTCGTATCGCTTCGTTATTTTGACAGACGGATGTGGAATGCCTTCGCGGCAAATGTATAGCGGTTGAAAATCGCCCGGATCAGTCGGATGGAGCACAACGACGAACGATGTGAGCGCTTTCCCGTCTTTCATCGTATGAAAAGCAAACAAACCGGATAAGCGGTGACGGTTTGATTTTGCAATTTCAATGAGCTCATAAATGTCGGAATATCCTTCCCCTAGTTCAATAAAACGTTGAATCATCTGTTCATTCCCTCACTTTTATGTTTTGTTCCATCATTAACTTTAACACGTTCAACTTTTTTCGACAATTAGGGAAAACGGTGTATGACAACGCATTGAAATTTTGTTATTGTTATAATATAAATTGTTTGATAAGGGGCAATCATATGTGGAAAGTAGCTCTCATTTCGACGCTCCTTTTCCTCGGCATTAGCGCAGGAGCTTTATATTACCAATGGGACGAATATCGTACAGAAGCGACGAAACAGTCTGTGCTTCAACATGACGTGGAAGCGACATTTAACGGGAAGGCGATGGAGGTTACCCATCGTATTCGCGGAGCTGTCGCTCGCACATATGAAGTCATTGTGCCAAACGAAGTGAAACATATTTCGTGTTCCGAACAAAAAGCATGCGTAAAACGACAAAACGGCAAAACGATTGTCGACGCCTCGCATACAGACGAGCTTTCGTTCACCTATCGCGTGCCGGTTGCACAAAAAGAGCCGCTCTTTATAAAAGAATGGCTTATTCGCTTTCATACTGCTCAACCGCAACAAATGACGATTTCGTTAACGGACACCGTTCATCCGAAAGGAATTTGGATTGCGGACGGAAAGCTTGTCGGCTATGCCCATAAGCCGTCTTTTTCGCTTTTTATGTGGGAGAGGGAAGGGGGAAAAGCTGTTCCGCTTTATTTTCAAGCTCAGCCGCTTCAGGCATCGCTTCATGATCGACTGAGCGTATATGCAGCGAAGCCAATAGACCGTTCGGCGTTATCGTTTTGGCAACAAAGCGATGTCGAGACGCTCGTCATCACCCCGTTTTCGCTTCAATATATGACGCCGACGTTCGTCATTATACCGGATCGTGTCTCGTTTCCAACGGTTCAGCGCGCTTACGTTCGCGTTCAGTTAGAAGCGCGCTTTCCGAACAGTTCCGTTCCAGATTGGGTATGGGATTTGCTTATTGCGTATATGACGAAAACAGAACCAGTGACAAAACAAGCGAAACGCGCTTTCGAGCAATTGCAAAAGACGTTGACGAAAGAAGAGCAACAAACGTTTTGGACATCTGTGACGACGCATAAACATGAGCCGTTGACGATGAAAAAGCTAGACGAATGGTTAGGAAACTCATACGGGGGACATACGACATTTTTCCAAGACGAAAAACGGTATATGACTTTCACCGAACGAAAAATGCTCGTCGTCAATGACGTGCAATTGCCGAATGCGCGCGTGTTATTAAAAGATGGACAGCAATTATTTCCGTTCATTCCGATTATGCGCACGCTTGGCTATACGGTGAACCGATCAGGAGAGGCAATATTTATTGAGAAAGACGGGGAACGTTGGCGCTTTTTTATAAATGGCACGAACGCTGTCATTCAACAATGGGACGGATCGTTATATATTGAGCGAACGGAATTTCCGAAATGGTTTCCTGTCCATATTAGTGAAACGAGTGAAAACATCCATGTAGTCGGTCAATAAAAAAATCCCTGTGGCATATGCCGCAGGGGTCCTTCCATTCTTTTTCGGACGAGCCGAAAAAGAGAAGGAAAAAGGGAGAGGAGAAACCGGAGGAAGAACTTATGGGGAACGTAAGTCTTCTCCGTGGTTGGCAACAACATCATACCGATGTTGTTACTACTAGTATGACCATTGTTTTGCATTGTATACGTGATGATCATATTTTTTCCTTTCGTACCGTTCCGTTTATGACATAATAAGTGAGGTGAAGCATGTTGCGCGTGATATCGGGGAAATGTAAAGGAAAGTCGCTGCAAGCTGTTCCGGGCATGACGACACGTCCGACGACCGATAAAGTGAAAGAAGCGATGTTTAATATGATCGGCCCGTATTTTTCTGGCGGACTCGGACTAGACTTATTTGGCGGAAGCGGTGGGCTTGGCATCGAGGCGTTAAGCCGTGGATTAGATCGCGTCATTTTCGTCGATCATGACGCCAAAGCGGTGCAAACGATAAAAAAAAATGTAGCAGCTTGCCGCTTGACAGATCAAGCAGAAATTTACCGCAATGATGCCGAGAGGGCGTTAAAGGCAATTATAAAAAGAGGTTTAACGTTTCGCCTTATTTTTCTTGATCCACCGTATAAAAACAAGCAGTTGGAAGCGCTTATCGCGATCATTGATGCGCATCAACTATTGCAAAAAGACGGTTTTATCGTTGCTGAACACGGGGCTGAAGTCGAGCTCCCAAAACAAATTGGGCGATTGACGAAAGTGAAAGATGAAACGTACGGCATTACCGCGGTATCCATTTTTGCTTATGTAGAGGAGGGGAGCAACAGTTAAGATAAATTTATAAAATTATATAAAAATCTATATGCAA
>NZ_DAITON010000067.1:0-12125 GCF_036834105.1 Anoxybacillus sp.
GCCACCCCTAGTGCCGGGAGGCCTACACGCACAGCAACCGGCAACAATACCGCTCCGAGTAGCGCCACTGCAGGCGACGGCCAAAAAAACCAAGAAATTATCATCATTAATATTCCAATCGTCCAATAAGCTAACGAAGGTGTACGAATCAATTTCGCAAACGGCGCAATCATTACTTCATTTACCCCTGTGCTTGTAAGAAGTTTACTCATCGATACGATAATAGATATAACAAGAATAGTCGGAAGAAGTTCAGTTATGGCATAAATAAAACTTTTAAAAATGGTGCTAATAGAAAGCGGCAACGATCCTGTTGCTATAACCGCTAACAAAAAGATACCCACCATACAAACTAATGATGTATCTTTACGCCAAACCATCAATGCGATAATCATACAAATAAACGAGACGTAAATCCAATGTAACGCTGTTAGCTCTACACCCATCGTTCTCTTCCCCTTTTCATAAACTGTAATACAGCATATGAAAAAGGGGAGAATGTGTGTGCGAACGCCTATCTGCTTTTACGCCCAATTAGGAAATAAAGCTGTTCAGCAAGATTTGGTTTATCGATAAATGGGTTGCGATTTCCTTGAATTCGAAAAATCGCCGCATTTCGATGTCTTTCATACATTGTAACAGGAAAGCGTTTATGCCATTGGACAAGAAGAGGAATGTTGATTTGATCGACAAACGGATGTTTGATTGCACGCGGATAACGAACGAGAAAGTACATCATTGCCCGAGCTACCGCTCCTTTCCCGTGTTCCGGTTCAAAATGTTCCTCATGTGCGACGCCGCAATCATTTTGAACGACTTCATCAGGAGACTCTGGTTCATAAAACGGAAAATCGGCATACGGAAAATTCGAGCGAATCGAATTACAACGCGGTTCACAAACAAATAAGTGATGCAAGTCTCCTTTCATCGGCTCCTTGGCCCCAAACCACGATTGCGGAACAACATGTTCTGCATTAAATTTAAATTGTTTATCAACCATTTTTATCTTTTGCTCTAGATCAAGTTCACCTTTTTTTGCTTTTTTCACAAGTTGAATAAATTGCTCATATCGCTTTTGGATTGTCTCATAATCTTGTAAAATCACCGCACGTGGGTCTTTCTTTTTTCCTGAATAAATGCTTTTTACTGTTCCATCTGGTTGTAAATCGACCCACGTGTACAAATAATAATCTTTACTCAAAAAATATGGAATGCGGCGTATGTGCGTCCGCTTCGTTAAGTCATGATATGCTTGAAATAACAACTTTCCGTCCATTCGGTCATCTATATGCTCGTAATATCGTTCCATAATGCGTGTCTCTTCATTTTCGTTATAATATAACGCGTTTTGTTGCTGAATCTTTTGTTGATTTTCAATTAGTTCTTGGAAAATCTCTTTTTGTGTTTCTTCCCACCGCTTCAACTGCTCCGCGTGTTGAAGGATAACATCTTCCAACGCTCTTCTCTCCAATCATTTTTTACTATAATATATTCATCTATTGTTCATCACGACGCGGCCATATTCCCTCTTCTTTATACATCTATTATAATCAATGTTAAAAATGAAAAATAGAATGTTGGTGGGGAAAGAAAATGAGAAAACGATATGAAAATTTAGATGGGGTTACTACAACGAAGTCATTTGCTGATTTGCGGCGTTGGTATGCGGAAAGGAGACAAAAAAAGAAAGATTGGTCATATACTTTGCCGCGCGAACATATTGATCTTTCGCGGCTACATGCGAATCGGGATCAAACATTACTCACATGGATAGGGCACGCTACGTTTATTATTCAAGTAAACGGACTAACGATTGTTACAGATCCCGTATGGGCAAAACGATTAGGAACCATTCGTAGGCTAACGGATCCAGCTGTTTCGATTGACGACGTACCTCCTGTCGATATCGTACTTATTTCTCATAGCCACTATGATCATTTGCATTTTTCCAGTATAAAAAAATTGAAGGGAACTCCACTTATTCTTGTACCGAGCGGATTACGCTCATCGTTTCTCAAAAGAGGAATAGAGCGTGTCGTACAATGTGATTGGTGGGAAACCGTTGTGGAGCGGGATGTTTCATTTACGTTTGTCCCAGCACAACATTGGTCGAAACGAACACTATTTGATACAAATGCATCCCATTGGGGAGGATGGGTGATTGAAACAGAAGGAAAACCAACGTTTTACTTTGCCGGGGATAGTGGATATTTTCGTGGGTTTCGTGACATTGGAGCTCGTTTTCATATTGATTATGCTTTGTTGCCGATCGGTGCGTATGAGCCCGAGTGGTTTATGGCACCCCAACATGTAACGCCTGAAGAAGCGGTACAAGCATTTATCGATTGCCGCGCCAAAACATTTATTCCGATGCATTACGGCACATTTCCGCTTGCTGATGACACGCCGAAAGAAGCGCTAGATCGCCTTTATGCCGAATGGAAGCGTCGTCATCTCCCGAACGAACAGCTACGCGTACTAAAATTAGGAGAAATTATTTATTGTCAAACCGCCACGTGAATGGGTGGCGGTTTAAACAAATATGTTCACTTATATACATACATCTTCTGTTAATCCATTTTGCAGGACGTACATGCGGTAATATAACCCTCGTTTCGCAAGTAGTTGTTGATGTGTTCCACGCTCGATAATCTCCCCTTGATGCAAAACGAGAATTTGATCGGCATCTTGAATGGTCGATAAACGATGAGCAATCGCGATCGTTGTCCGTCCTTTTCTCATTTTTTCCAGCGCTTCTTGAATCGCTTCTTCCGTTTCTGTATCAATATTTGCGGTCGCTTCATCAAGCACCAATATTTTCGGATTCATCGCAATCGTGCGGGCAAAGGCAATGAGCTGACGTTGACCGCTCGAAAACGTCGTTCCTCTCTCTGTTACAGGATGATCATATCCTTTTGGTAGCTTTTCAATAAACGCATGCGCCTGAACAAATTTCGCCGCTCGTTCAATATCGCTCTCCGTTAAACTTTGGTTATAAAGCCGAATATTATCTCGCACCGTTCCATAAAACAAAAACGGATCTTGAAGCACAAGGCCGATATTTTTTCGTAATTCCTTTTTTGGATAAGCTTTAATCGACTTGCCGTCAATCAAAATATCTCCACGTTCAAACTCATAAAAGCGCATAAGCAGTTGAATAATTGAGCTTTTTCCACTTCCGGTATGACCGACGAGCGCAACTGTCTCTCCTGGTCGAGCGACAAACGAAATGTTTTTTAGCACATCGCGTTTTCCATCATAACTAAACGATACGTTGCGAAATTCGATCGTTCCGCGCTCAATGATAAGCGGCTGCTCGCCTTGTTTCGGTTCTTCTTCTTGTTCATCTAACAGTTGAAACACGCGAGAAGAAGCAACGAGGGCCTGTTGAAACATGGATAAGCGCATCATCATTTGATTAATCGGCTCAAAAAAGCGCTCTAAATAGTTGACGAAGGCGTATAACACGCCGATTTCAACCGGACTTTGAAACGAAGAAATACCAAAGTAACTTAAAACAACAATGAGTGAAAAAACATAAACAACGTCTGTTGCCGGGCGTAACAGTAAACTGTCTAATTTAATGTTTTTCATCGCTGCCATATAATGCTTTTCGTTAACCTCTCCAAATTGCTCCCGCATTCGCTTTTGTTGTCGGAACGTTTGAATGATGGACATCCCTTGCAATGATTCATTTAACTTCGCATTCAGCTGGCTTAACCGCTCGCGCAAATCACTATAAAATACGGAGCTATATTTACGATACGTGCGAATAATAAAATAAATAATCGGTAAAATGACTAAACAAAAAGCGGCCAAACGGACATCGAGCAAAAACATCGCAACAAATACTCCAACTAAGAAAAATGCGCTTTGAATAAACGTAACGAGCACTTCAACAAACATTTCTTTAATCGCTTCCGTATCATTGGTCACTCGCGATACGATGCTTCCTGCTGGCGTGCGATCGAAGTAGCGCATACCTAACGATTGTACTTTCGCAAACACATCAATGCGCAACTGTTGGATAATTTTTAATGCAATTTCTTGAAATTTTAATAATTGAAAGTAAGAAAGAACTACTTTTCCAATATGAATCGCTACGTAAGCTGATGCTAACCCAATCATAGCTTGAAGTGGAAAAGTCATATGTGTTAAATAGTTATCAATAAAAATTTTCACGATGATCGGCCCAAGCACTTCCCCTGCAGTCGTTAACGCTAAAAGAAAAAAAGCAAACAATAGCGATTTTCGATGCGGTTTTGCATAGCTCATCAATCGCATAAACACTTGCCGCTCGTTCATTGTATCCCTCCACGCTCCACAAGTTGTTCAATTTGTTGGCGAACATACATATCGCGATACCATCCGTCTTGTGCAACGAGCTCATCATGTGTGCCGCGCTGAACAATTTTTCCGTCTTCAAGCACAATAATGAGATGTGCGTGCTGAATGGCACTTAATCGATGGGTTGCAATCATCGTCGTCTTCCCTGCTCGATTTTCTTTCAACGATCGCAAAATGCGCTCTTCCGTTTGCGCGTCGACAGCCGATAGCGAATCATCTAAAATAAGCACTTCTGGATCAAGCAATAGCGCACGCGCGATGGATAACCGTTGCTTTTGTCCCCCCGATAAAGACACGCCTCTCTCCCCAACAACTGTTTCGTATCCTTCAGGAAACTGTAAAATATCATCATGCACTTGGGCAAGTTTAGCAACATGTTCCACTTCTTCTTCGCTCGCATCCGGTCGCGCAAATGCAATATTGTCGCGAATAGACGTCGAAAAAAGAAAATGGTCTTGTGGCACATAACCAATTGCCTCACGCAATCGTTCTAATCGATATTGTGTAATCGAATGCTCACCAAAATAAACGTCTCCATCCATTCCAACAAACTCGCGCAATAACACTTTCAAAAGTGTCGTCTTTCCTGCCCCTGTCTTTCCAACAATACCTAACGTTTCACCTTTTCTCAACGTAAATTGAATGTGTTGTAACGTTGGCTCTGTTTCATTCGGATATGTAAAGGAGCGAATATCGTAAGTGATATCGCCTGTCGGTACTTTATCAAGCACCCCTTCATCTTCTTGTATATCTGGTTTTTCTTTTAATAACGATGACACACGATCATACGAAGCCCGACCGCGCTCAACGATGTTGAATAGCCAACCGAAAGCCAACATTGGCCAAATAAGGAGACCTAAATACATCGTAAACGAAATGAGCTGTCCGATTGTCAATTCTCCTTGCACAACAAAACGGGCACCAAAAACAATGGCTAAAAAAAACGACACGCCGACAATGAGCGAAATCGTTGGATCAAATAATGAATCAACGCGAGCAACGGCCATATTTTTTTGTACAACATCATCGGACTGTGCTCGAAACGACTCAATTTCTTCTTTCTCTTGACCGAACGTTTTAATCACTTTAATCCCTGCAATACTTTCTTGCACTTTATCGTTTAAGGAAGAAAACGCTTCTTGTGCATGATGAAACCGTTGATGAAGTAGCGAACCGTAGTATTTTGTTAAATAAGCCATAAGCGGCATCGGCAATAAACAAATCAACGTCAATTTCCAACTAATTGTAAAAGCCATCGTCGCAATGACAAAGCCCCCGATGCATAACGAATCGACAAGTGTTAAAACACCGACGCCCGCCGTTTGCTGAATAGCTTGCAAGTCGTTTGTTGCGTGTGCCATTAAATCACCGATGCGGCGATTTTGATAAAATGACGGAGACATCGTTGTAAAATGTCCGTATAGCCGGTCGCGCAACAATCGAGCAAGCTTTGCCGCCGATCCAAAAATCATCGTTCGCCAAACATAACGACAGCCGTACATACAAATAGCCACACCTGCAAGCACACTTAACCATATCGCAAGTTTTTCTGCCGTCAGTTCCCCTTGTTTTACCGCGTCGACAACATGCCCAATCACTTTCGGCGGTACGAGCTCAAGCAACGAAACGATTGCGAGCAGTATAATACCGATGACATACGCCTTTTTTTCCTGCTTAAAAAACCACATTAAGTCGAAAAACACTTTCATTCCTATCCCTACTTTCTTGCACACCCATTGTCGTTTCGATTTATTTTATCAAATATTCCAAAAATAAGAAAGCTTTTTGCTATGTCAATATATAAACGTTGTTTTTCTCCTCGCATACTTTTACATATGCAGGTCAATCTAAAAAAGACCAACACAAACGAGAAAGGTGGTTGTCACCATGGATTTGCAAACAGGAAAATTATACTGGCCAACGACATTTCCTGATGCTCCTTCATATCCACCGCTTGACGAGGATATACAATGCGACGTACTTATCGTAGGAGCAGGAGGATCGGGGGCTTTGTGTGCTTATTATTTATGCGAAACAGGTTTGGACGTTGTCGTCGTCGATAAACGAAAAGCAGGATACGGAAGTACGATAACGAATACCGCCCTTATTCAATGTCTCGGTGATAAAATGTTTTTTGAGCTCGTCAACAGCTTTGGCGAAACGTATGCTGCCCGTCATTTAACACTTTGCCGACAAGCGATCGATGAACTGGAGCGAGCCGCTAATCAATTACATATCGACGTACAATTTCAAAGAAGAGATAGCTTGTATTATGCGAGTGTTGCTGAAGATGTAGCGAAGCTTAAAAAAGAATACGAAGCATTAAAAAAGCAAAGTTACCCTGTCGTTTGGTTAGACAGAAAGCAAATTCGTAGCCATTACCCATTCGAAAAACATGCCGCGCTATATACAATGGGGGATGGAGAATTAAATCCGTACAAATTGACGATTGGTTTATTAGAATATGCGAAACAACGCGGCGTGCGAATTTTTGAAGAAACAGAGATCAACGGCAAAAAGCTTGAACAGCATATGGCGACATGCTATACGAAAAACGGATATTCCATTCAAGCTCGAAAAGTCATTTTTGCCGCAGGCTACGAAACGTTAGAAGTGAAACAAGAAAAAAAGGCGCTGCTCGTTAGTTCATATGCCGTTGTTACGAATCGAGTTGAAGATTTTTCAAGTTGGTATAAACGAACGCTCATTTGGGAAACCGCTCGCCCGTATGTATATATGCGCACAACAGCTGATGACCGCGTTATTATCGGCGGACTAGATGAAAATACTGCTTATGCCGATGACCGTGACGCAAAGCTTACACATAAAAAAGAACGACTCATCGAGGAATTTCATCGACTCTTTCCCGATATTCATGTCGTTCCAGAATTTTATTTAGCTGCCTTTTACGGTGGGACACACGATGGTCTCCCGATGATCGGCGTATACGACTCGTTTCCAAACTGCTATTTTGTTTATGCTTATGGGGATAACGGAACGGTGTATAGCACGGTACTTGCTCAAATTTTACGTGATGTCATAACAGAAAAACAAAATGACGACTTTGATTTATATATGCAAACGAGGCCGAAACTCCCACAAGCGTAAGTGGGAGTTTTATGTCGTAATCGCCCATACGAATGCTTTTTTTCGTTTTTTGTTTAGCGCCACTTCTTCTTGAATTGTCTTTAAAGGTCGTAAAACCGGCTCGGTCGGTTGATTTTCAACGACTTGCTCAACCATTTCTTCAACAGAGACAGTTGCTTGTATTGGAGAAAGATCAGTTTGTTCGACATGTTGCCATACATGTAGTACATCTGACGCCACGCGCTCCCAACGGTAAAGCGACGTTGCTAGCTTGCGTCCGTTTTCCCCCATTTTTTTCATAAGTGTTCGATTAGATAAAACGTGCGTCACTTTTTCAACAAAGTCTTGAGGGTCTTCCGGTTTCTCAACAACGATACCGTTTTCATTCGGGACAATAACTTCTGCATTGCCGCCACGAGCCGTTGTAACGATCGGAAGCCCTGCAGCCATCGCTTCGTAGTGAACACGAGCGAGCGGCTCTTGCCACTGAGATGTACAAACGAACAAATCAGCTGCGGCAAACCAGTTTTGAATTTCGTTTGGTGGTACGAATCCTGTCGCTACAACAGGGACTGGCAATCTTTTAGCTAACGAGCGAACGTAAGCAATATAATCGGTTGTTCCTTCTTCACTAAACCATTTGCTTCCGACAATGACGAGCGCTAAGTCGTTAAATCGTTTCGCAAGCTCCGGCAGCGCTTGAATCAGTTTGTCGACCCCTTTATTTGGCGATAAACGTCCCGCATATAAAATGACCGTTTTTTGATCGATTCCGTGCGTTTGGCGTAGTTGTTTCCGAATGGATGCCATATTTGGATGGTTCCCCGGCAAAAACCGCTCGGAGTCAACGCCAGAGTAAATCGTCCGCAATTTTTCTTCCGCTTCTGGATATAGTTCACGAATGACTTGACCAATATAGTTGCTAATTGTCACAATAGCCGACACTTGACGGACAACTTCTTCTCCTTCTTCCCGATTGATTTTCGCTAATTGAAACATATCGTTATGCATGCTAAGTGTTATTTTGGCATGAGGGGCAACTTGACGGATCGGTAAGACAAGGCGTGGACGATTAAAAATATGAATGAGGTCAAACGTATGATCTCTCACATATTGAACGACATGGTCGCAATACGTATCAAATACGCCTCCCGGAATACGAACATAATGAACGCCGTCAATCGTCTCTTCATTTGGCAACGTTTCGTGTTGTACACCTAGCACAGTAATGCGGTGTGCGTGACGAAGATGAGGAAGAATGCCTGCAATATACGTTTGAATCGCACCACCAAGTACGGGAGGAACAGGTAGTTTTTCTGTACAAATCATTAAAACGTTCATATATTTCTATTCTCCTTCCAGTCGTTTTCAATTTCTGCAAGCACTGGCCATTTTGTTTCATCTGTAGCAACAAGTATGTCAATAAGTTGCGTTGTTTGCTCCGTTAGAAATAATTCTGGGTCATATACTACTTCTTTTATATTTTTGTAAAATTCATTCGGAAGTGACAAATCGATCATCAATACATCATATAATGAAGCGTCAATTGGATTTGCTTCGTGGTATGCTCGAATCATTTCACGCACCCAATGAACGTCCCAACGATATAAATCAGCCATCGTACCAGAGATGAGTTTTCGTAAGTCGCGAATCGGTAAATCAAATGCCACACCATCTAAATCAATAATCCACATGCCATTTGCACCCATTTGACCGTTCGACCACCCGTAATCTTGATGCACGAGCCCCCATTCGCTATGTCCGCGCTCAACGAGTTCGTTGTATGGCGATTGTTGAAGTCTTATAAAACTGTCACGCGCTTGAGCTTGAAAGCGATCGACAACTTGCAACAGCTTAGTGCTTGCTGGCATTTCTTTATACACGTTAGCTAATTGACGAAACCAATCCATTTTCATGATTGTTTTTTCGTACGTCTTCGGCCATTTATACAACCGCGAGGCGACTTCTGCACCTTTCGGGGGAACGTACCCTTTGCTTAAACGGTGAAATTCACCAAGTGCATAACAAAGCTGCTTCGCTCCTTCTAAATCTTTTGCTACTGGGAATAGCGGCTCAATCCATTCCGCTACAAACCATAGTTTTCCACCCATCTCCACATAATCCATTCCTTCTTTCGTTTGTACGATCGGTGGAACGTTTGCTTTTTGTACATCGACTAAATAACGTTGTGCACCGAGGCTAAACAAACTTCGGGTTGGACGACGGTGAAGCAATTTTAAACTTTTTGGACCTTTGTTCGTTTCTAACTTCCAAATAGCTCCCCCTTTATCCGGTTTCGTCGTCACGACTTGCCTACTTTGAACAGATAAGTCATAATAACGCAACACATCTTCTGCCATCTGTTCAATATAGTCTGGCACGAAAAACTCAGGCATCGTTTCATCTACGATCCACGGTTCAATGAACATATAACCCCTCCTATTTGACATCATCCTACTATCTCAACATATGCACTAAAACATTTTTCGTATAGACGTATCCATTACGCCCAACAAAAAACCGCCTCTTTTCATTGAGAGACGGTTTCACTAAGCAATTGTTCAATATGTTGTTCTAGTTCTAACGGCTTTGTCGTTGGTGCGAACCGAGCAACCACTTGACCTTTCCGATCAACTAAAAACTTTGTGAAATTCCATTTCACCGCTTTCGTTCCTAAAACCCCTGGCGCTTGTTCGGCTAAGTAAACGAAGAGTGGATGGGCATTCGAACCGTTTACGTCCACTTTCGCGAACATCGGAAACGTTACACCGTAATTCAACTGACAAAATTGTGAAATTTCTTCTTCAGATCCCGGCTCTTGATTTCCGAACTGATTACACGGGAAACCGAGCACAACAAAACCACGATCTTTATATTTATCATACAGTTGTTGCAATTGTTCATATTGCGGCGTCAATCCACATTTACTCGCCGTATTAACGATCAATAATACGTTTCCTTTATACTGTGCTAGCGATTGATCTTCACCACGGATCGTGCGCACATGAAAATCGTAAACACTCATTTGCCTCTCCTCCTTTTTATCGCTATTGTAGCACACATATCGTTTTTTCTACACAAACAATGCTTCCATTCAGACAAAATAAAACATATTCGCTATAATGGTGAAAAAATAGAAAAAAAGAAGGTGATTTTCATTGAAAATGCGAGTCAGTGCGGTTCAATATCATTTACACACCATTCGATCATTTGAACAATTCGCGAAACAAGTTGAACATTATGTCAAAACAGCACAAGAATTCGGGGCTGAATTTGTCCTATTCCCCGAATTTATCACGACACAGCTCATGTCCATTGGCGATGAAACAAAAGAAGCGTTAACGATTGACGAGCTTCCAACGTTTACAGAAGCGTATCGCTCGCTATTTACTACGCTCGCAAAACAGACGAATATGCATATTGTTGGTGGGACGCATGTCATAAAAAAGGGAGATCGGCTATATAATGTCGCTCATTTATTTTATCCTGACGGAACGATTGCCGAGCAGGCAAAATTGCATATTACCCCGACGGAAGCAAACGAATGGAATATGCATGGTGGTGATGCGTTACACGTCTTTCAAACTGCGAAAGGAACGATTGCTATTTTAACATGTTATGACATTGAGTTTCCTGAAATTGTTCGTATGGCGCGGGCAAAAGGAGCTGACGTCATTTTTTGTCCGTCGTGCACTGATGACCGTCACGGGTTTCACCGCGTGCGCTACACATGTCATGCCCGCGCGATTGAAAATCAAGTATACGTCGTCACGACAGGAACAGTCGGTTCTTTGCCGACAGTTGATTTTATGCGAGCAAACTTCGGGCAGGCAGCCATCATTACACCGAACGATATTCCGTTCCCACCACGCGGCATTTTAGCCGAAGGAGAAATAAATGATGATATGATCATTACGGCTGATCTTGATTTACAACTTCTTTACGACGTTCGCGAGCGCGGATCGGTAACAACATGGCGAGATCGACGTATAGATTTATATACAGATTGGACATAAGGAGGGAGAATAGTGTATAAAAAGCGACTTTACGTCTTTCATGGCGATCGTCCTATTCCTGCCATCATTCGTAACTATGAAGAGAAAGATATGGATGCGTTATTCCGCATTCAACAAGAAAGTTTCCCTCCTCCTTTCCCATCTGAACTATGGTGGAATAAAGAACAGCTTATGAATCATATCACACTTTTCCCAGAAGGGGCGTTATGTGTCGAAGTGGATGGAGAAGTCGTCGGATCGATGACCGGTTTAATCGTCAACTTTCACCAAAACGATGTTGATCATACGTGGGAAGAAATAACGGATAACGGATATATTCGCAACCATAACCGAAACGGCAATACGTTATACGTCGTCGATATCGGTGTGCGCCCATCATATCGCAAACTCGGTTTGGGAAAATGGCTTATGCAGTCGATGTATGAAGTTGTCGTTCATCAAAAACTCGAACGGTTATTAGGTGGCAGTCGCATGCCAGCATATTATCAATATGCAAATGAAATGACGGCCGAGCAATATGTAGATGCGGTTATGAAAGGGGTACTAAAAGACCCTGTCATTACATTTTTACTTCGTTGCGGTCGCACACCTGTGAAGGTCGTCGCCAATTATTTAGAAGATGCCCAGTCATGCAACTACGCCTTGCTCATGGAATGGCGCAATCCGTTTTTGTAA
>NZ_DAITON010000068.1:0-11953 GCF_036834105.1 Anoxybacillus sp.
ATCGAACTGGAAATTCGATTTAAAAATCTTTCTAAACATACTATACGAGGAGGAGAGATGATGTCGAATTGGATGGAACGAAGAAGAAAAGCAGTGGCGCGGGCGCCGTACAATGTAACGGAGATTTTTATTAAAGAAGCGAAAGGGGCGATCATTCGCGATATAAATGATCGCGAATACATCGATTTTGCAGGAGGGATCGGGGTACAAAACGTTGGACATTGCCATCCGAAAGTTGTTGCTGCTATTCAGCAACAGGCAGCCGCATATATTCATCCTTGTTTCCATGTTACACCGTATGAATCGTATGTGCTATTGGCGGAAAAGTTAAATGAGTTAACACCGGGAGATTTTCCGAAAAAAGCGATCTTTTTAAATAGCGGGGCTGAAGCGGTCGAGAACGCTGTGAAAATTGCTAGAAAGTATACGGGACGTCCTGCCGTCGTATCATTTACAGGTGGATACCATGGGCGAACGTTATTAACGATGTCTTTAACGAGCAAAGTCATGCCATATAAAAAAGGGTTCGGTCCGTTTGCCCCAGAAGTGTATAAATTCCCATATCCGTATTACTACCGCGCTAACGGGCAAACAGCAGATGAAGTTGATGATCAGCTTATTCAAGCACTTCAACAGTTTTTCATAGCAGAAGTGGCGCCTGATCATGTGGCGGCGATCATCATTGAACCTGTACAAGGAGAAGGTGGGTTTGTCGTTCCATCGGCAAAATTTATGCAGGCTATTCGTCGCATTTGTGATGAACATGGCATCGTGATGATTGCTGATGAAATTCAGACGGGTTTTGCTCGAACAGGTCGAATGTTTGCGATGGAGCACTTTAGTGTAGCGCCTGATTTAATGACGTTGTCAAAATCAATGGGAGCCGGTGTACCAATTAGCGCCGTCGTTGGTCGAAGTGAAATGATGGATGCTCCAGAAGTCGGTCAGCTTGGTGGTACGTTTTCTGGCAGTCCGCTTGCATGCGCCGCTGCATTAGCTGTTTTAGATGTGATTGAAGAAGAGCAGTTAATCGCGCGTGCGCGCCATCTTGGTGAAAAGATGATGTCGCTTCTAACAGAAATGAAGCAACAATTTGACATCATCGGCGATGTGCGTGGACTTGGGGCAATGTGCGCGATTGAACTGGTGACAGACCGCGAGAACAAAACACCAGCAAAAGAACAAACAGCATATATCGTTTCGCATGCATGGAAGCGCGGTGCGATTTTTTTGAGCGCCGGATTGTATAGCAACGTCGTTCGTTTCTTACCACCGTTAGTGATGACGGACGAACAGCTCGAGCGCGGATTTTCAATTTTACGCGAGCTGTTAGCAGAAGTACAACAAAAGGTGGTGAAATGATGCGAAAAGTAAAAAACTACATTGATGGTCAGTGGGTCGAAGGAAGAAATGAAGTGATTGAGCGCTATAATCCAGCAGATCAGAAAGAGCTTGTTGCGGTCGTTGCGGGTTCATCTGTTCACGATGTAGACGAAGCGGTACGTGCTGCAGTGAAAGCAAAGAAAAAGTGGGCGCAAACTTCGGCACCGGAGCGTGGCGGTTATTTACAAAAAGCGGCTTATTTATTTGAGCAATATGCAGATGAATTGGCGACATTAGCTACAAAAGAAATGGGAAAACGATTTGCTGAAACGAAAGGAGAAGTGTATCGGAGCGCGGCCATTTTGCGATATTATGCTGGCGAAGGACTGAGAAAAATAGGTGAAGTATTGCCATCGTTTGATGCCAAAAACTTATTTTTTACAAAACGTGTTCCTGTCGGTGTTGTTGCTGTGATCGCACCATGGAACTTTCCGCTAGCAATTCCAATATGGAAAATTGCTCCTGCTCTCGTGTACGGTAATACAGTCGTATTTAAGCCAGCATTGGAAGCAAGTGCGACAGGTGCGCGCATCGTTGAATTGTTTGTAGAAGCCGGGTTACCTTCGGGGGTTTTAAACTTCGTTGTCGGTCGCGGTAGCACAATTGGTGATGCGATCGTTGAGCATGAAGGAGTAGATGCCATAACGTTTACAGGTTCAAACGCGATTGGTAGTGAGATTGCAAAAAAAGCGGCAGCCCGTGGCGCGAAATATCAGCTCGAACTCGGGGGGAAAAATCCGGCCATCGTCTTAAAAGATGCCAATGTCGACTTTGCTGCTCGACTTGTAGTAGAAGGGGCGATGAAACAAACGGGGCAACGTTGTACCGCAACGAGTCGGGTATTTGTCGAAAAAGAGATCATCGATGTATTTCGAGAACGTGTAGTTAAACATGTAGGTCGCATTCGAGTGGGCAACGGGATGGATGAACAAGTGACAATGGGACCGGTTGTATCAAAGGGGCAGTTTGAGACAGTTCAGCGTTACATTCGTATTGGAAAACAAGAAGGGCGACTTCTTGTTGGAGGGGGCGCCAGCGATGCCGTAGGCTGGTACATTGAGCCAACCGTATTCGACGCTGTATCACATCGAGCGACGATTGCGAGGGAAGAAATATTTGGTCCTGTGCTATCAATAGTTGAAGCATCATCCATTGATGAAGCGATTGAAATGGCCAACGACAGTATTTATGGTTTAAGTGCTTCATTATTTACAAACGACTTATCAAAAGCGCTTTACTTTATTGAACGTATCGAAGCAGGAATGGTGCAAGTAAATGGTGAGACAGGAGGGGCAGAGCCGCAAGCGCCGTTCGGTGGGATGAAGCAATCAAGTTCAGGCACGCGCGAACAAGGGCAAGCGGCCATCGAGTTTTTTACAGCGTACCAAACGATTTCTATTCGTCCGCATCCAAACATGTGAAAGGGGGATATAGAATGGATCAACAGTTTTACAAAGTATTAACGAAATTAGATGTGTTGTTGTTAGCATTTGGGGCGATGATCGGTTGGGGATGGGTTGTGCTCTCTGGTACATGGATTACGAGTGCTGGCGCGCTCGGAGCCATCATTGCTTTTTTGATTGGAGGTATACTTGTTATCTTTGTTGGTTTAACGTATGCCGAGTTGTCATCGGCGATGCCTAAGGTGGGTGGTGAGCATTATTTCGTTTTGCGTGCCCTCGGACCAAAGGCGTCATTTATCGCCGCTTGGGCCATCGCCCTCGGCTATTTATCCGTTGTAGCGTTTGAGGCGGTTGCGCTCCCAACAGTCATTGAGTATTTATTTCCGAATTTTAAATTTGGTTATCTATGGACGATTGCAGGTTGGGATGTGAACGTCTCATGGGTGATGGTTGGTATGCTCGGTTCCATCATCATTACGTTTATTAACTACCGTGGAGTCAAAAGTGCAGCCTTTTTGCAAGTCGTATTGACGTTTGTCATTTTTCTCGTCGGTATGGCGCTTTTAGGAGGTTCGTTTGTAAACGGGGATATAGAAAATTTACAACCGTTATTTAAAGATGGCGCGGCCGGTTTACTTGCTGTGTTAGTGATGACACCGTTTATGTTCGTCGGTTTTGATGTCATTCCTCAGACGGCAGAGGAAATGAAAATTCCACAACGTTCCATTGGAAAAATTCTCATTGTCTCTGTAGCTTTAGCTGTTTTGTTTTATGTTGCTGTCATTTTTGCTGTGTCATATATTTTACCAGATAATATACTTACAAATTCGTCGCTTCCGACAGCCGATGCGATGGCTGCTGCATTAGGCAGTTCATTCTTTTCAAAAGTGCTTATTATTGGAGGATTAGCTGGCATTCTAACAAGTTGGAATGCGTTTATTATCGGAGGTAGCCGCGTACTTTATGCGATGGCAAAAGAAGAATTCCTGCCACAATGGTTTGCCCGCATTCATCCTGTATACAAAACACCATCAAACGCCGTCTTATTTATTGGAACGCTCGCCACATTTGCTCCTCTACTTGGCAGACCAATGCTCGTTTGGCTTGTAGATGCAGGAGGATTTTCTATTATCATCGCTTATTTCCTTGTTGCTCTATCATTTATTGCATTGCGCAAAAAAGAACCGAATATGCCACGACCGTTTCAAGTCGGTCAATCATCAATCGTTGGTTGGATCGCCCTTATGTTGTCGATCGGATTTATCGTTTTATATATGCCAGGTATGCCATCCCAGCTTGTCTGGCCGTATGAGTGGCTCATATTTATTGGTTGGTGGGTGATTGGAGCATTGTTTATTGGACGAATAAAGACGAAAACATTTGAACAGACAGAAAATACGCATCAAATGTAGGGGGAGAGATATACTCCTCTTTTTTTTCGCTAGAGCATAAAATGATTTCATTTGTGTATACATGATACAAAAAGAAAGGAGGGCTTGTAGTGAATGCAGCTGAGGCGGTCGTTCAATGTTTAAAAAGTGAGGACATTTCCCACGTCTTTTGTGTACCAGGGGAAAGTTATTTACCGATCCTTGATGCCCTTTTTTCTGAACAGACGATTCAACTCATTTCCGCTCGACATGAAGGTGGAGCGGCGTTTATGGCTGAAGGATATGCAAAAGCAAGCGGGAAAGTCGGCGTTGTTATGGCGACAAGGGGAGTTGGGGCTGCGAACGCAGCAATCGGTATTCATACCGCTAAGCAAGATTCAACCCCGATGGTTGTATTGTTGGGACAAGTTGCACGGACATTTCGAGGACGTGAAGGGTTTCAAGAAATAGATGTTGAAGCATTTTTTCGTCCGCTAGCCAAATGGGCCGTAGAAGTTCATGATGCAAAAAGATTACCTGAATTACTCACGCGGGCGTTTCGAATCGCCCAAACAGGAAGACCCGGACCGGTTGTTGTCTCGCTCCCGGAAGACCTTCTACATGAGCAAATTGATGATGTCACGTTTTCAAAAACGATTGTTCCAAAACCAGCACCGAACGAAGCGGATATTCAGCGCATTGAGCAGTTGTTGCAGTCAGCGAAGCGGCCAATTGTCATTGCCGGGGGGGGGAATGATATGGTCAGAAGCGAGAGAAGTTCTTCGTTTATTTGTGGAAAAATGGTCGCTGCCTGTCATGTCGTCTTTTCGTCGGCACGATGTATTTCCAAATGACCATCCGCTTTATGTTGGTCATCTCGGCTTAGGGACGCCACGAAATATAATTGAGACAGTTGAGCAGGCTGATGTTGTTTTAGCCATCGGCACGCGCTTGTCAGAAGTGACAACACAAGATTATAAGTTATTATCAACGCAAAAACTTATTCATATCGATATCGATTATGATGTCATCGGTGTCACGTATTCCCCACATATTGGCGTTGTTTCCGATGCGAAGGAAGCGTTAAAACGGTTGCTCACCATTCAACTTCAACCAACATGGACAGCGTGGGTACAAGAACGGAGGGGAACATACGAGCGAGTTTCATCACTTCCGTCCATAAAACGGAATGTAAACGAAGAAATTATCCACAACCTTCAACATCTTCTTCCATCCGAAGCGATCATTACAAATGATGCCGGCAATTTCGCAAGTTGGCTCCACTCATTTTTTCAATTTTGTGAACATACATATATTGGGCCAACGTCGGGAGCGATGGGATACGGTTTACCGGCAGCCATTGGGGCAAAATTGGCAAAACCGCATCGTCCTGTCGTTTCGCTAAGTGGGGATGGGGGATTTATGATGACAATACAAGAGCTAGAAACGGCAGTTCGATACAACATCCCTGTTATTAGTCTTGTATTTAACAACAAGATGTATGGGACGATTCGCATGTATCAAGAACTTCGTTACCCTAATCGTGTCATTGGAACAGAGTTAGGGGATATATCATTTGCAAGCTTGGCGCGTAGTTTCGGGGCTGATGGCATACGTGTAGAGACAGAAAAACAATTTTCAGCTGCGCTCACAAAAGCGCTCCAAAACAATAAACCAACGGTCATCGAAATCGTGACAGATCCATGCGTCTTATCCCCATTTTTAACTGTTGAACAGGCGAGAGGAGGAAAAAAATGAAAGTATTAAACTATATGGATGGACGATGGATACCATCGACAAGTGGGCAATTTGTTTCAATTATAAACCCAGCTACGGGTGAAAGCATCGGGGAAGTAACATTATCAAATGAACAAGATGTCAAACAGGCGGTGTCGGCGGCAAAGCGTGCGCAAAAAACATGGGCGCTTGTGCCGGCCCCAAAACGAGCAGAAGTACTTTATAAAGTCGGCATGTTGCTACAAGAAAGGAAAGAACAACTTGCCCGCCTATTAACAATGGAGATGGGGAAAGTAATAGAAGAAGCAAGAGGTGAAGTGCAAGAAGGAATCGATATGGCGTTTTATATGGCAGGAGAAGGAAGACGACTATTCGGGGATACGACGCCATCAGAGCTTCCAAATAAGTTTGCGATGAGCGTTCGCGCGCCAATTGGCGTTGTCGGTTTAATTACGCCTTGGAATTTTCCGATAGCTATTGCCACATGGAAGTCGTTCCCTGCGATCATTGCTGGCAATGCAGTTGTTTGGAAACCAGCTTTGGAAACACCGATCATGGCACAACAACTCGCGCAAATATTCGAGGAGGCTGGCTTACCAAACGGTGTGTTTAATGTTGTGCATGGACGTGGTTCTGTCGTTGGTGAAGCGCTTGTTGAACATCGTGATGTCAAAGTCATTTCATTTACCGGATCAAACGAAGTTGGACGACGAATTGCTGAAACGTGTGGACGACATTTGAAAAAAGTGTCGCTTGAAATGGGTGGAAAAAATGCCATTATCGTCATGGATGATGCAAATATAACTCTCGCTGTTGAGGCGATTATATGGAGCGCTTTCGGTACATCAGGTCAGCGTTGTACTGCATGCAGCCGTGTCATCGTGCACGACCGTGTGAAAAAACAAGTAGAAGAACGATTGCTTTCGGCTATGAAAACATTAACGGTTGGCAACGGATTAGAGGAAGGGGTGAAGGTAGGGCCAGTCATTAATCGGGATGCATTGCAAAAAATTGATCATTACGTGCAAATCGGAAAAAACGAAGGAGCAACGTTGCTTGCAGGTGGGCATGTGATGCAAGGAGAACAATATAAAAATGGATTTTATTATGCACCAACATTGTTTACAAACGTCACACCGACAATGACCATCGCACGGGAAGAAATTTTCGGTCCTGTTACATCGATTATATCTGTTCGTAGTTTAGAAGAAGCAATTGAAGTGAATAACAGCGTTGATTATGGACTTTCGAGCGCGATTTTTACTCGTGATATTCATCGGGCGTTTACAGCGATGCGCGATTTCGATACAGGAATCGTATACGTCAATGCAGGAACGACCGGAGCAGAAATTCATTTGCCGTTCGGTGGAACGAAGGGGACGGGAAATGGGCATCGTGATTCAGGGGTAGCGGCACTTGATGTTTTTACGGAGTGGAAAAGTATTTATGTCGACTATAGCGGGAAATTACAACGGGCACAAATTGATGTATGAGGAGGATGAACGATGAATGTCATTGTTCTTGGGGCAGGTTTAATGGGAAAAGAAGCTGTGCGCGATTTAATTGAACAGCAAAACGTATCATCAGTGACATTGGCTGATGTAAATGAAGAAAAAGCGAAAGACGTTCAACGTTCGTTAGCATCAGAAAAAGTAAAAGTGAAGCGGGTGAATGCAACTTATGATGAAGAACTACGGGATGCCATCCAAGGACATGATGTAGCCATCAACGCACTTTTTTACACATTTAACGAAAAAGTAGCGAAAGCGGCGATCGAAACAGGTGTGCACGCAGTCGATTTAGGTGGACATATTGGTCATATGACAGATCGTGTACTTGCTTTACATGAACAAGCGAAACGAGCTCGTGTTACAATAATTCCAGATTTAGGTGTTGCCCCAGGGATGATTAACATTTTAACAGGATATGGGGCAGGTCAGCTTGATCGCGTTCATACCATTAAATTATATGTTGGCGGTATTCCGCTTCGTCCAGAGCCGCCGCTTGGGTACAATCATGTTTTTTCGCTTGAAGGTTTGTTGGATCATTACACGGATCCTTCCTTCATCATTCGGGATGGACAAAAACGGCAAGTGCCATCTTTGTCAGAAGTTGAAACAATTTATTTCGATCGTTTCGGTCCGCTTGAAGCGTTTCATACATCAGGGGGAACATCTACGCTGCCACAGTCTTATCCACATGTAAAATGTCTAGAATATAAAACGATTCGCTATCCCGGTCATGCAGAAAAATTTCGGTTGCTCGTCGATTTGCAATTGACGCGTCGTGATTATGAAGTAGAAGTAGACGGGAAAACGGTTTGTCCACGCGATGTATTGTTAAAAGTACTGACTCCGCTTTTAGATTTAAAAGAAAAAGAAGATGTCGTTTTGCTGCGTGTCATTGTGGCGGGAGAAAAAGATGGAAAAGAGAGAACATATGAATATGAAATGGTGACGCATAAAGATCGACAAAGACATGTTACAGCGATGGCACGTTCTACTGCCTATACGGTTTCCGTTGTTGCACAAATGATTGGTGATGGCACGATTCAAAAACGTGGTGCATACCCTCCTGAACAAATCGTCCCTGGGGATCGCTACATCGAGGAAATGATTCGGCGTGGCGTCGTCATTCACGCAACTGTACGGTGAAATTGTGAACAAAAACGTAAATTTTCAGACAGTTGTTACGAGCGATGTATTAATTATGCTAGAATATTTATACATTCAATCGATTTGGAGGTGAATATATGCTACATATTGTAGCCTGTATTAAACAAGTGCCAGATACGAAAATTATTAAAATGAATCCAAAAACGAACACGATGGATCGTGCCAGCGCCCCAGCGATTTTAAATCCGTATGACGCGCATGCAGTGGAAGAAGCTGTTCGTTTAAAAAAGAAATACGGTGGAACAGTCTCCGTGTTAACGATGGGCCCTCCTCCAGCAGTAAAAGCGATTAAGAAATGTATTGAGCTTGGGGCAGATGAAGGGTATATGATTTCAGACCGAGCATTTGCCGGAGCTGATACGCTCGCAACAAGCTATGCGCTGACGAAAGCGCTTGAAAAAATCGCGAAACAGCGTCCGATTGATCTTATCATTTGTGGAAAAATGACAATTGACGGAGATACAGGACAAGTTGGACCAGGGATCGCTCGCCGTTTAAACATTCCTCCTCTTACTGGCGTCAACAAGGTCGTTGAAATCAATAAAGAAAAAGGGTATGCGATCGTTCATCGGAAATTAGAAGATGGCTATGAAGTCGTCAAATCACAATTGCCTTGTTTGTTCACTGTAGAAAAAGACATCAACGACATCTCCTTTGCACCTTTGCCAAACATGATTAAAGCCGCACGATATCAACCAACGATTTGGACCGCAGACGACTTAGAAGATGTTGACCGCAAACAACTAGGATTAAAAGGATCTCCAACGATTGTATCAAAAGTATGGGCGCCACCAAAACCAGAAGGCGGAAAAATATTAACGGGAACAAAAGAAGAACAAGTGCAAGAACTTTTATCTATTGTACTTGGAAAAAAAGAGTTGTTTTCATAGGGAGGGGTAAATGTGAATTTCGATGATTATCGGGGGATATGGATATACATTGAAGTGAAAGACGGAAACATTGCTCCTGTGTCTTTAGAATTGTTAGGGGCGGGACGTGCGCTTGCAGATAAGCGAAAAACGGAGCTTGCAGGTGTTTTGATTGGTCATCAAGTGAAGTCGCTTGCACCGACATTGTTCCAATATGGTGCGGATGTTGTATACGTATATGACGATGCTATTTTCGAGCATTATCGAACCGAGCCATATATGCGCGCATTGTTAGATTGTTGCCATAAACATAAGCCCGAAGTGATTTTATACGGGGCAACGCCATCCGGGAAAGATTTAGCTAGCGCCATCGCCACCGATTTACCGACAGGCTTAACAGCTGATACGACGATACTCGATATTGAAGAAGACACAGGACTATTATTAGCCAGTCGTCCGGCATTTGGCGGGAATATTATGGCGACGATTTTATGTAAAAAATATCGTCCACAAATGGCGACGGTGCGCCCAAAAGTAATGAAAGCGCTACCACCAGATTCATCGCGAACAGGTCGCATCGTCGAAGAACATATTGAATTGCGCGAAGAAGAAATGCGTACGAAAGTATTAGAGATTGTAAGAGAAACAACAAAAAAAGTGCGCATTGACGAAGCGGATATCGTCGTCGCTGGCGGAAAAGGCATGGGAAGCAAAGAAGGGTTTCAACTCATCCATCAGCTAGCCGAAGTGCTCGGTGGTGCAGTTGGGGCAAGCCGTGATGTCGTCGAGGCAGGGTGGATTGATCATCATCACCAAGTGGGACAAACAGGCGTAACAGTCACACCGAAAATTTATTTTGCGATCGGTATTTCCGGTGCGATTCAGCATGTCGTTGGCATGCAAAACTCGGAATTAATTATTGCGATCAATAAAGACCCAAACGCACCGATTTTTCAATCATGCCATTATGGCATTGTCGGCGATGCGTTTGAAATTGTCCCGCTTCTCATTGAGAGATTAAAAGAAGAAATTTCAAAATTAAAGGCTGACCGTATGAAGGAGGAAATTCGCCATGCCTGAAAAATTTGATTGTATCGTCGTTGGCGCAGGTCCGGCCGGAACGGCGTGTGCCTATGAACTAGCAAAAGCGGGGGTGAACGTGCTACTTCTAGAGCGCGGTGAATATCCAGGGGCGAAAAATGTCATGGGCGGTGTATTGTACCGCAAAATGATGGAAGATATTATTCCAGCGTTCTATAAAGAAGCGCCGCTCGAACGTCCAATCGTTGAGCAGCGGTTTATGATGATGGATAAAGAGTCGGCTGTCACGTTTAGCTACAAAGGGTTAGAATGGGGGCGTGAGCCGTACAACAACTTTACCGTATTGCGCGCGAAATTTGACCAATGGTTTGCGGAAAAAGCAGTTGAACAAGGGGCGCTTCTCGTATGTGAAACGGTAGCGGTCGAATGTATTGTCGAAAACGGCCGCGTAGTTGGTGTCCGTACGGATCGTCCAGATGGCGACATTTATGCCGATGTCGTCGTGTTGGCTGACGGTGTTAACTCGCTACTTGCAAAACAGCTCGGCTTCCACCGTGAATGGCGGCCAGACGAAGTCGCTTTAGCGACGATGGAAATTGTAAAGCTTGATAAAAACATCATTGAAGATCGCTTTAACCTTGAAGCGAACCAAGGCTGTACGATCGAAATTTTTGGCGATGCGACAAAAGGAATTTTAGGAACAGGCTTTTTATATACAAATAAAGACACACTTAGCATCGGTGTTGGCACGTTATTATCCGGGTTAGTTAAGCATAAAATCAAGCCGTATGAGCTACTTGAGTATGTGAAAAATCATCCGATGATTCGTCCATACATTCAAGGGAGTGAACCGGTGGAATATTTAGCCCATTTAATTCCAGAAGGCGGCTATCATTCCATTCCAAAAGTGGCCGGTCATGGAGTGCTTGTCGTCGGTGATGCCGCCCAGCTTGTCAATGCGATTCATCGCGAAGGTTCCAATATGGCGATGACTTCTGGTCGGTTAGCGGCGGAAACAATCATTATGGCAAAAGAGCAAAACGACTTTTCGGAAAGCATGCTTGATCAATACCGAATGAAGCTCATGGAAAGTTTTATCGGTCAAGATTTGAAAAAATATAAGGATGCGACGCATCATTTTGAGTCATTTCCGCAATATTTTGATCAATACATTCCAATGCTCAACCGTGCAGCAAGCCAAATGTTTACGGTGGACGGGGCATCGAAATGGGAAAAACAGAAAAAAATTTGGCGTGATCTCGGCTCAACGAAACAAAAGTTTAAGCTGGCACGCGATATGATGAAAGCATGGAAGGTGATGAAATGATGAAGGCGCAAACGATTGAAGAAAAGCAATATTTAGTTCGTTTTAACGCGGATACGAAATCGCATCTTCACGTGCTAGATGACAACATCTGTTTGACGAAATGCCCGGATAAAATTTGTACCATTTTTTGTCCAGCCGCCGTTTACAA